>CAMJRQ010000157.1 GCA_946408305.1 uncultured Prevotellaceae bacterium | reverse complement strand
AGCTGTGTAAATTAACTTTTATAAAAACAGACTACGAATCCAGGGCCCGTGGGCTTGCTGAATTCGTAGTCTGAAATTCGCCGGGGAGTTTCACTCCTCGGCTAAGCCGCTGCCGGGAGCGGCTTGGTGTCGGGGGCTTAGCGAAGTGCGAAGCAGTTGTCGCAAGCGGCAGCCTCGCGGATGCGCTGCAGGCCGGTCTCGTCGTTCGTCACGGTGACGACGGCGCCGCTGCGCAGCGTGGCCTGGATGGTGCCGTCGGGGGCAAAGCGGAACAGTTCGCGCTGCTCGCCGTTCTGCTCGATGCTCCACGAGTCGTTCTCCTGGTTGTGGCGGAAGAGAGCCACCACCTGGTCGGCGTCCTTCACCTCGTAGCCCTGCTCGGTGGCATTGATGGTGTAGAGCTTTCCATCGGCGCCGCGCACGGTCTGCGTGCTGGCCTGCACGGGATTGTTGCCGCTCCAGAACTCGATGGTGTTCAGCACGATGGCATCCACGACGAGGCAGATGGGGGCTACGATGGGCTGCAGGATGAAGCCCACGATTCCGTTGACAATCTTGTGCTTGGTCATGTTGCACTGCCATTTCTCATACTTGTTGAACAGCGAGAAGGAACCGATGCACGACGTGGTGAGCACGGAGCCGGCCAGCAAGAGGGCGGCCACCTTGAAACTAATCTTTCTCATCATTACAATATTTAATAAGGTTAATACTGAAAAGAAATGCCTATTTCTGTTTGCAAAGTTACAAATAAGTGAGTAACTTTGCAAGCAAATTTTTGAAAGAGCAAGGAAAAATAATGATTTAAGCTATATGGGAAAGAAATTTACAGAGAGGAATAAGCTGAATCTGAGCGAGGTGAACCACGAAGTGCTGGCGCAGTGGGACGAGGAAGACGTCTTCGGCCGCAGCATTAAGGAGCGCGAGGGAGCTCCCTCGTTTGTCTTCTACGAAGGGCCGCCATCGGCCAACGGTCACCCGGGCATCCACCACGTGCTGGCTCGCAGCATCAAGGATGTCTTCTGCCGCTACAAGACGATGAACGGATTCCGCGTGGAGCGCAAGGCCGGATGGGACACCCACGGACTCCCCGTCGAACTGGGCGTGGAGAAAGAGCTGGGCATCACGAAGGAAGACATCGGCCGCACCATCAGCATCGAGGACTACAACCGCCGCTGCCGCGAGAACGTGATGAAGTACACCGGCGAATGGACCGACCTGAGCCATCGCATGGGCTACTGGGTGGATATGGAACACCCCTACATCACCTACGACAACAAGTACATCGAGACACTCTGGTGGCTGCTCAAGCAGCTCTACGAGAAGGGCCTCCTCTATAAGGGCTACACCATCCAGCCCTACAGCCCCGCCGCCGGGACCGGACTGAGCAGCCACGAGCTGAACCAGCCCGGATGTTACCGCGACGTGAAGGACACCACCGTGACGGCCCAGTTCCGAGTCACCGGCTCCGGCCCGAAGATGCCGAACGCCGAGGCACTGCCCCTCTACATCCTCGCCTGGACCACCACGCCATGGACCCTCCCCTCGAACACCGCCCTCTGCGTGGGAGCCAAGATAGAATACGTGGCCGTGAGAGGAGAAAATCCTTACACGAAAGAGCAGGCCATCTACATCCTGGCCGAAGCTCGCCGGGGTGTCTACTTCCCCGAATCGACCGATGAGGACATCCTCTGGCGCGGCCAGGGCAGCGACCTGCTGGGCATTCGCTACGAGCAGCTCTTCCCCTGGGTGAAGCCCACCGAGATGACGCCCCAGGGCTTCGTGGTCAAGGAGACGGAAGCCTTCCGCGTAATCCCCGGTGACTACGTTACCACCGAGGACGGAACCGGCATCGTCCACATTGCTCCCACCTTCGGAGCCGACGATGCCCGCGTGGCCCGCGAGGCCGGAGTGCCCGCACTCTTCGTCGTCGACCGCCAGGGCGACCCGCGGCCGATGGTCGACTTCACCGGCAAATACTTCCTGCCAGAAGACATGGACTCCGACTTCTATGCCCAGTGCGTAGACCACGAGGCGTATGCCCTCCACCAGGGAGCCTACGTCAAGAATGCCTACGACCCGCGCTTCAACGGCATGGATGAGAAGGAACTCGCCAAGACCGAGGACCTGAACATACAGCTCTGCATGGAGATGAAACAGGCCGGCACCGCCTTCAAGATAGAGAAGCACGTTCACAACTATCCCCACTGCTGGCGCACCGACAAGCCCGTGCTCTATTATCCGCTCGACAGTTGGTTCATCCGCGCCTCGGCCGTCAAGGAACGCATGCAGGAACTGAACCGCACCATCCTGTGGAAACCCGAATCCACCGGCACCGGGCGTTTCGGCAAGTGGCTGGAGAACCTGAACGACTGGAACCTGAGCCGCAGCCGCTACTGGGGCACACCGCTGCCCATCTGGCGCAACAAGGACACGCGCGAGGAAAAGTGCATCGGCTCGGTCGAGGAACTCTACGAGGAGATAGAACGTGCCGTGGCCGCCGGCGTAATGACAGCCAATCCCCTCAAGGAGAAAGGCTTCGTGCCCGGCGACATGTCGCAGGCCAACTATGACCGCATCGACCTCCACCGCCCCTTCGTCGACGAGATTCGGCTTGTGGGCAAGGACGGAGAGGTGCTCACACGCGAGGCCGACCTCATCGACGTGTGGTTCGACTCTGGTGCCATGCCCTACGCTCAGATTCACTATCCGTTCGAGAACCGCGAACGGCTCGACCAGCGCACTGCCTTCCCGGCCGACTTCATCGCCGAGGGAGTGGACCAGACACGCGGCTGGTTCTACACGCTCCACGCCATCGCCACGATGATATCCGACTCGGTGGCCTACAAGGCCGTCATCAGCAACGGACTGGTGCTCGACCGCAACGGCATGAAGATGAGCAAGCGCCTGGGCAATGCCGTAGATCCCTTCGGCGCCATCGAGGAGTATGGCTCCGACGCCGTGCGCTGGTACATGATTACGAACAGTGCCCCCTGGGACAACCTGAAGTTCGACATCGAGGGCGTACAAGAGGTCAGCCGCTCCTTCTTCGGCAAGCTGTTCCAGACCTACAGCTTCCTGACGATGTATGCCAACGTCGACGGATGGTGCTTCGACGAAGCCGAAGTGCCCATGAACGAACGACCCGAGATGGACCGCTGGATAATCTCCGAGCTGAACACCCTCATCCGCGAGGTGGGGGAGTGCTACGAGACCTACGAGCCCACCCGTGCCGGACGCTTGATTCAGTCGTTTGTCGTCGACAACGTCAGCAACTGGTTTGTCCGCCTCAGCAAGAAGCGCTTCTGGGGTTCGGCCATGAGTCCCGACAAGCTGAGTGCCTATCAGACGCTCTATGCCTGCCTCGAGACCGTATCACGCCTCATGGCTCCCATAGCTCCCTTCTATGCCGACCGTCTCTATCGCGACCTGAACGAAGCCACCGGTCGAGCTCCCCGGCAGAGCGTCCACCTGGCACCCTTCCCCAAGGCCGACGATAGCCTGATTGACAAGGAACAGGAGCAGCGCATGGAACTGGCACAGCAACTCACCTCGATGATTCTCTCGCTCCGAAAGAAAGAGCAGATTGTGGTGAAGCAGCCCTTGCAGCGCATTGCCATCCCGGCCATCGATGCCGAACAGCAGCAGCGCATACTGGCCATGAAGCAACTCATTCTGGACGAAGTGAACGTCAAGGAGATGGAGTTCGTCTCGGCCGAAGGAATGCTGGTCAAGAAGGTGAAGTGCAACTTCCGCACCATGGGCAAGAAGTTCGGCAAACTGATGAAAGCCGTCAACGAGGCCGTCACCAGCATGTCGCAAGAGCAGATTTCGCAACTCGAGACACAGCAACACCTGCCCCTGCAGCTCGCTTCGGGAGAAGACGTGACCATCGACCTCGAGGACGTCGAAATCTTCAGCGAAGACATCCCGGGATGGAGCGTGGCCAACGAAGGCACACTCACCGTGGCCCTCGACCTGACCATCACCGATGAACTGCGGCTCGAAGGTGTG
>CAMJRQ010000156.1 GCA_946408305.1 uncultured Prevotellaceae bacterium | reverse complement strand
CCAGGTAGTAGGCCAGCTTCACGCGCTGGTTCTCGCCGCCCGAGAGGGTGCTGCTGCTTTGTCCCAGCTTGATGTAGCCCAGGCCCACGTCCTGGAGCGGGCGGAGCAGGCCGGCGATGCGCTGCTGCTTGTGGGCCGAGAAGAATTCCACGGCCTGGTTCACCGTCATGTTGAGCACGTCGTTCACGTTCTGCCCCTCGAAGCGCACCTCCAGGATGTCCTGCTTGAAGCGCTGTCCGTGGCAGCTCTCGCAGGGCAGCACCAGGTCGGCCATGAACTGCATCTCGATGGTCACCGTGCCCTCGCCCTTGCATTCCTCGCATCGGCCGCCATCGGTGTTGAAGCTGAAGAAGGCCGGCGTATAGTTCATCTGGCGCGAGAGGGGCTGCGCGGCAAAGAGTTTGCGAATCTCGTCCCACGCCTTGACGTAGGTTACCGGGTTCGAGCGGGTGCTCTTGCCGATGGTGTTCTGGTCTACGAACTCCACGGCGTGGAGGGCCTCCACGTCGCCCTCGAGCGCGAGGAACTCGCCCGGGCGGTCGGCCACCTGGTCGAGCTGTCGCTTCAGGGCGTTGTAGAGGATGTCGCGCACGAGGCTGCTCTTTCCCGAGCCGCTCACGCCGGTGACGCACGTCAGCACGTTGAGCGGGAAGCGCACGTCGATGCCTTTCAGGTTGTTGGCCCGCGCACCCTTCACCTCGATGTAGCGGTTCCAGGGCCGGCGATGCCGTGGCACGGGAATTTTCTCCTCGCCCAGCAGATAGGCCAGCGTGTGGCCCCCGGCGTGGGGGAGTGGCTCGCCGGAGCCAGGCGGCGGACCTTGGTAGACGATTTCGCCTCCCAGTCGGCCGGCCTCGGGACCGATGTCGATGAGCCAGTCGGCGGCGCGCATGATTTCCTCGTCGTGCTCCACCACGATGACCGTGTTGCCCAGGTCGCGCAGCTGGCAGAGCACGCGGATGAGGCGCGCCGTGTCGCGGCTGTGGAGGCCGATGCTGGGCTCGTCCAGAATGTAGAGGCTTCCCACCAGGCTGCTTCCCAGGCTGGTGGCCAGGTTGATGCGTTGGCTCTCGCCACCCGAGAGCGTGTTGCTGGGGCGGTTCAGGGTAAGGTAGCCCAGCCCCACGTCGAGCAGGAACTGCAGCCGGTTGCGTATCTCCGTAATCAGTCGCTGGGCGGCCTTCGCCTCGTGGGGCGGCAGTGCCTTGGGGTCGGTGAGCACAGTCCAGCGGGCCAGCTCCGCCACGGGCATCTCCACCAACTCCGTAATCGTGTGGCCGCCCACCTTGACGTAGTTGGCCTCGGGGCGCAGGCGGGTGCCGCGGCATTGCGGGCAGATGGTCTTGCCGCGATAGCGGGCCAGCATCACGCGGTTCTGAATCTTATACTGGCCCTCGCGCAGATAGTCGAAGAAAGCGTCGATGCTCATCAGGCCCCACTCGCGCTCCTCGGGCTTCAGCTGTCGCTGCGACTCGGTCAGATACGCCGGGAACGTGCCGTGCCAGAGCCAGTCCTTCTCCTCCTGCGTGAGCTCGAAGTAGGGCTTGAAGACGGGAAATCCGCGCTCCGAGTTCAGGCGTATGAACCAGTTTTTCCACTCGCTCATCTTCTCGCCGCGCCAGCACATGACGGCCCCGTCGTAGACGCTCAGCGCCGAGTTGGGGATGACCAGGTGCTCGTCGATGCCGATGACGCGCCCGAAGCCCTCGCACTTGGGGCAGGCGCCCATGGGCGAGTTGAAGGCGAAGAGGTTGTCGGAGGGTTCCTCGAAGGTGATGCCGTCGGCCTCGAAGCGGGTGCTGAACGTCTCGGTCTGCCCCGTCTCGGGGTAGTGGAGGCAACATTCGCCGTGACCTTCGTAGAAAGCCGTCTCGGCCGAGTCGGTCAGACGGGCAATGGTGTCCTTGTCGGCCGAGGCCGTCAGGCGGTCCACCACCAGGCAGTAACAATCTTGAATATCATTCCTCGAATTGACGAGTTCGTCGATGTTGAACACCTCGAACTGCGCGTTGCACACGCGGCTGAAGCCGCTCTTCAGGTAGACGTCGAGCTGCTGCTCCATCGTGCGACCCTCGGGCAGGCGGATGGGGGCGAGCACCATCAGCCGTGTCCCCTCGGGGTGGGCCGTCATGCTCTGGACGACGTCCTCGGTCGTGTGGCGCTTCACTTCCTGGCCGCTCACGGGCGAGAACGTGTGGCCCACGCGGGCAAAGAGCAATCGGAGGTATTCATATATTTCGGTGCTGGTGCCCACGGTGCTGCGCGGGTTGCGGCTCGTCACCCTCTGCTCGATGGCTATGGCGGGCGGAATGCCGTGGATTGAGTCGCACTCGGGCTTGTTCATACGTCCCAGAAACTGCCGGGCATACGAGCTGAGGCTCTCCACGTAGCGCCGCTGCCCCTCGGCATAGAGCGTGTCGAAGGCCAGGCTGCTCGTGCCCGAGCCGCTCAGGCCGGTGATGACCACCAGCCGGTTGCGTGGTATCTCCAGGCTGATGTTCTTCAGGTTGTTCACCCTGACGCCCTTCAACTTGATGCTGTCTTCCATCTTTTCCCTTTTTATGAAATATTCGGCAAAGTTACGGCTAAGCGAGCAGAAAAGCAAAATAAGTTTTGTTTTTCTCGAGCGTGAGTATCTTCGACCGAAGGTCAGAGTTACGGCTAAGCGAGCAGAAAAGCAAAATAAGTTTTGTTTTTCTTCAACACCCGCTTCGCGGGCAGAAGCGTCCCTTCGGGCCGAGCGCTCGAGCGTGAGTATCTTCGACCGAAGAATCTTAGCTCCTTCGGCCCTTCGGTCGCTCAGGATGACAAAAACAAGTGCACCCCAACTGATGGCGACTCAGAAGGAGCCGCCTTTTGCACATGTCCGCAGCACAGCATGATTTTTCCCAGAACGTGAGCCCGGAAACATTTTTTTTTCTTATCTTTGCAGAGTGAAACTCATTGTCAGCATGAAACCAGCCCCATTCCGCCTGCGCCGCCTCGCAGCCATCCTGCTGCTCATCTGCTGCGCCCTCACGGTCGCGGCACAGGCCGACATGCTCCAGGCGCGGCGCAATGTCCTGCCCCAAGGCTACGACTTCTGGGTGTATACCCCCGAGGGCTACGAGAGCGGGGCCGACACGCTGCCCGTCATCCTCTTCCTGCACGGTGCCAGCCTCTGCGGGCACGACCTCAACCGCGTGCGCCGCTACGGGCCCATCCATGCCGTGCAGAAGGGCTACCCCATACCCGCCCTCATCATCGCGCCGCAGAACCCCGGCGGGGCCTGGAACCCGAAGAAGGTGAACGACGTGCTCGACTGGACGCTCTGTCATTACAAGGCCGACACCACGCGCATCTACGTCCTCGGCATGAGCCTCGGCGGCTATGGCACGCTCGACTATTGCGGCACCTATCCGCAGCGCGTGGCAGCTGCCATGGCGCTCTGCGGCGGCTGCACCCTCAAGGACATGCAGCCGCTGGGAGAGCTGCCGCTCTGGATTCTCCACGGCACGGCCGACGCGGCCGTGGGCATCGGAGAGTCGCGCCGCGTGGTGCAGGCACTCCAGAAGCAGGGCAACGACAGCCGCCTGCGCTTCGACTGGCTCCAAGGGCAGTCGCACAGCGCCCTCTGCCGGATTTTCTATTTGGAGAAGACCTACGCCTGGCTCTTCTCCCACTCGCTTGCCGACGTGGGCCGCATGCCCGACCGCATCATCACCATCACGAATGCCGACCTCCGGCGCGCCTACCGCAGCGACGTGCGCCGCGCCCAGCCGCTCTTGGTGAGGTGATTCTTGCTGTTGGTGTCCGGGGGAAACGGCGCAGACAATGCGTGCAAACCCTGTGTGTTTTCGCTGCTTTCAAGTGAATGACAAGAATGGGGCCTTGTAGAATGGCCTGTAAGGCCAGTAAGCTCTAAGCCCAGGGCAACGCCCTGGGGAAAATCCCCCTACACAGAACGCCCTGTAAGGGCAAAAGCATTGACAGACAGTGTCTTTTGCCCTTACAGGGCGAGTTCTAATTCCG
>CAMJRQ010000155.1 GCA_946408305.1 uncultured Prevotellaceae bacterium | reverse complement strand
TCCGAAGAGTCCGGTCTCATAGTAGTTGTCCATGACGATGCGCAGGTTCTTGATGACGTGGCCCTGGCCGTCGAAGATACCGACGTAGGAGTGCTGCGTCAGGCCGAACTGGTCGCGATAGGTGTCGTCGGCAAAGAGTCCGATGGGCTCCATGCCCTCGATTCCCTCCATGTCGATGTCGGCCGTCAGGCGGAAGCAGAGGCCGAAGTCGTCGCCTCCTTCTTCGTTACCGTAGTTGACGATGCGCATGGCATAGCGCAGCTGCTCGGGAGTGGACACCTCGAGCCACTTGTCGGCGGCGCGAGGCACGGCGCCGATGTCGTGGCCGCAGACGGTGCAGAGGCCCACGTTGCTGTACTTGTGTGCGGGTATCTCGACCGCCTCGTTGCCATAGGTCGGGTTATCACTGAGAATCTTTCCGTCGCAGCGCACCTCGCCCTGGGCGTAGACCTGCTTGTGGGTCTTGTCGGGCACGGGATAGGTGTCGTCGGGCAGTGTCTGGTAGAAGGAGATGGAGCTCTGGTCGCCGTTCAGCTTGTAGCAGAGTTCGCCGGTAGCAAGGGTGCTGCTGACGGCCTCGCCCTCGTAGCAGTTGTGGAGCGTGCCCAGTGAGGCGCGCAGCTTCTCGTAGGTGGTGTAGCAGTTGAAGAAGTCGGTGCCCGAGGATTCGCCGGCCAGTCCGCCCTTCTGTGCATGGCTGGTGGTGATGTTGATGGTGCCCACCGAGAAGGTGTTATACACTTGCGAGTTCAATACCTCTCCGCCGAGCACACCGCAGCGGATGCCCTTCGTGTTGGTGATGGAAGCGTTCTGGAAGCCCAGATTACGGATGGTGGCGTTCTGGGGACGGCTGAAGAAGCCGGTCTCGAAGTAGCTGTCCTCGTTGATGGTGAGGTTCTTGATGACGTGTCCCTTGCCGTCGAACTCTCCGCGGAAGGTCACCTGGGGCTGTTTCCACTCACTGTCGGCATAGAAGCCGATGGGACGCATGGTGGTCACACCCTCCATGTCGATGTCCTGCGTGAGGGCTGCCTTGGCATAGATGAACTCGCCGAAGTTCACATAGCGCGAGAACCAAGCCAGCTGAGCGCCGTTGCCAATCTGGAAGACGCCGTCGGTCTTGGACACGAAGTTGGCCTCGAAACCGCTCTGGCAGTTCTTGCAGATGCCATTCTCGAACACGTGAGCAGGGAGGGTCTCGGTGTTTGTGTAGCCCTCGGTCACGACGGTGCCGTCGCACTTCATCTCCGCGGCATAGACGATGCTACTGGCGGGGTCGCCGGTGGGATAGGGATCCACGCCGATGGTCTGGCGGAAGACGATGTTCTTCTGGTCGCCGTTCATCTTGAAGCAGAGCTCGCCGGTAGCAGCGGCGGGGACAGAAGCCAGGTCGCTGTAGGTGTAGTTGTTGGAGACGTTGCCGCTCTGGGGGCTGCCGATGAGGGGCGAGCCCTCGGAGATGCAGTTCTTCACCGTGCCGCCCACGTTCGTTCCTATCAGGTTGCCGTTCTCACCGGTCTTGGCTGCCGTGACTTCGTCTGCCATGACGAAGACGTTCTTCACCGTACCGTTGTGCAGCAGACCTGCAATGACGCCCGTGCGGGGGTTCTGCGAGGTGTTGATGATAGTGGCTCCGACGACGGAGAGGTTCTTCACCGTACCGCCGCCAATGCGGCTGAAGAGGGCCACTTCCAGGTCGTAGTCGACATTGATGGTCAGGTTCTTGATGACGTGGCCCTGGCCGTCGAACGTACCGGAGAACTGACGGTTCACTGACGGGCCGCCAAAGTTACCGTCGGAATACTTGCCGATGGGGGTGAAATTCTCCACCGAACTCATGTCGATGTCGGCCGTCAGACGTGCGCTGGCGCCGTTGTTGCCCGCGTTCACGAACTCGGAGAACTCCACCAGGTCGGCTGCCGAGCCGATGAGGTAGAACCGTGCGTCGTCCTGCGGGAGTGCTGCCCACGCTCCGCATACCGTCAGGAGCGAGAGGGCAATCGTAAGAAAACGTTTCTTCATAGGGTTGATAATTTAGTTAATTGGTTATAAATGATTTATGAATCTCCATGCTGCTATCCGTCCGCGGGTAGTGTCGCGTTTTGCCCTTGGATGGAGGATTGGTCTAAGGCTTCTTTAACACATTTCCACCGCAAATATAAGTATTTCTCAAAGAAATAAATGCAAGAATTTGATATTTTCTTTATACTTTTTGATATTTTTCTTGACCGCCGTGGCATGTTTTACGGCTCGTCCTCGTCCACCGGTTCGAAGTCGACATACTGCTGGCGCAGCTCCTTCCGCTTGCGGTGCTCGTAATACATGAGCCTGAGGGCAAGGAAAATCTCCGATACGGCATAACCCAGGCAACCCACGCCCAGGATGAGGAAGGGCAGCGAGGCCGAGGTCATGGGGCGCACCAGGATGAACAGTCCCGCAGCAAAGAGCAGCAGCGGAGTGAAGAAGACCCACCAGCGCAGGGGAGCCACTCTGCGCTCGGAGACGAGCGAGAAGAACTGCAGCGCGCCAGCCAGCAGCAGGAAGGCGCTGAGCATATACATCAAGAAGGTGACGAACGTGCCGGGCATGAGCAGCAGGATGACGCCCAGCAAGACGCAGCCCAGCCCCACGGCCGGGAAGATGGGGCGCAGACCCGTGCCCTCGTCGGAGCGCGGCAGGAAGAAGCCAGCCGCCTGGGTGATACCAAGAAAGACGAAAATGCCGCCTATGAAGCGGACGATGGTGGTGGTCATCTCCTGGGGGTTGCTCACCAGCAGAAAACCGATGACGCCGGCGCAAAGCGCGCGCAGCAGCACATAAACGAATCTCTTCATAATACAGTCTGTAAGGTTTTTCCACCACAAATTTACAAGTTTCCTTTGGAAAACCTCGAAAAAAATGTGCATTTCTGCTTCGCGCGGCAGAAAATTCCTTCCGTGGGACGCCTTTCTCGCAAATTATGAGTATTTTTGCAGTCATACCCATAAATTGTAAATCCGTAAATTGTAAATCACCATGATGCTTTGCCAACAACGATTCCAGGAGATTTATAAGAAGGAGCCCGAGGCCACAGCCTTCTGCCCCTATCGCATCTGCCCCATCGGCGCCCACTCGGACCACAACATGGGCAAGGTGACCGGTCTGGCCATCGACAAGGGCATCCACCTGGCCTACCGCCCGAAGCAGAACGGAGTGGTGGAGCTCTGCTCGCTGCAGTTCGAGAAACGAGCCCAGTGGCACGTGCGCGAAGTGCCCAAGTACCGCCAGGGCGACTGGGCCGACTATCTGCGCGGAGCCACCATGAAGCTGGGCGAGCGCTATCCGCTGCAGGTGGGGCTGAGCGGCGTCATCGAGGGCACACTGCCCATCGGAGGCCTCAGCTCGTCGGCCGCCGTGGTGCTGGTGTTTCTCAAGGCGCTCTGCAACGTGAACCGCATCCAGCCCGAGCCCCTCGAGCTCATACAATGCTCGGTGGAGGCCGAGAACCAGTATGTGGGCGTGAGCAGCGGCAAGCTGGACCAGAGCTGCGAGGTCTACTCCAAGAAAGACCATCTGCTCTACCTCGACACGCTCACCGACCGCTACGAGCTCATCCCCACGCAGCCCACGATGCGGCCCTATCGCATCGCCATCTTCTTCTCGGGTGTGGAGCGCACGCTGGCCGGCTCGAAGTTCAACATGCGGGTGGACGAATGCCGCAGCGCTGCATACGCCCTGGCCGCATACGCCGGAATGGACTACGGCAAGTTCCAGGAGACGAACCTGCGCGACATTCCCCGCGACGTCTACGACCGCTATCGCGACCGCCTGCCCGTGCCCTGGCAGAAGAGGGCCGAACACTGGTTCAGCGAGTTTGCCCGTGTGGAAGCCGGAGCCGAGGCCTGGCGCAGGGGCGACCTGGAGGAGTTCGGCCGCCTGAGCTTCGAGAGCGGGCGCAGCAGCATCGAGAACTGGGAGACGGGCTCGCCCGAGCTGAAGACGCTCTACGACATCATGACCACCACCGACGGCATCTACGGCGGACG
>CAMJRQ010000154.1 GCA_946408305.1 uncultured Prevotellaceae bacterium | reverse complement strand
GGTTGACAAGGAGCTGATTCCCGCCCCTTCGTGGGACGCCTTTACGGACAGCCTGATGATGGACTCCATCCAGAAGGTCATCGTCTACAACAGCATCATCGACAGCGGCGACGACGAGGATGCCTTCCCTACCTACTTCTTTCCCGTGCAGAACAACGGCGAGCTGGCCAAAGAAAACATGAACGACATGAAGCTCACCGTCTTCTACTCCGAAAAGAGCCCCGACAGCATCTACATCAACCGCACCTGTGCCATCAACGGGCGCAACCGCGACATCACGGCCATCAACGGCTACATCCACCAGATGGAGCGCGTCATTGCGCCCGAGGTGGTCACGATGGCCGGAGTCCTCAGCAAGTACCTCCGTGGCGACGAGCAAGGCTTCCTGGTGATGGCCCGCCTCTGCGAGGCCTGCGGCCTGTTGGACACGCTCTCGAAGGTGCGCGACGAGCGCTACGAGACACTCTTCCAGCAGGGCCTCATCCGCGACCGTGTGCCGGCCAACGGCATGGCCTCGGTGGAGACGGGCTATTCCTATACGCCTGAGCATCGCAAATACGGCTTCACCATCTTTGCCGAGCCCGACGAGTTCTGGGAGGAGCAGCTGGGCAAGAGCGCCCAGGAGATTCAGCCCGCCGACGTGCAGCAGTGGGTGGAGCAGCAGGAATTCTATCCCGAGTTTCAGGCTACCTCGGACTTTCGCGACCCCCACAACCTGCTCTATCAGTGGACCACCTACCACGTCATTGGCTGGAAGTGCGCCCCCAACCGCCTCATCTTCCACTATTGCGAGTATGGCTACAACTACCGTACCAGCACGAAGTACACCATCCCCGTGATGGAATACTACACCACGATGGGCAAGCGCCGGCTGCTCAAGCTCTACGAGAGCCCCGAGGCCGCCGGCATCTTCCTGAACCGCTTCCCCGTCGTCGACAACCGTCGCCAGGGAACGGGCCACGAAATCGGCTGCGATGCCGACAAGATGGGCTGCCGCATCTATACCGAAGACCCCACCATGGAGCGCCACAGCGGCGTCAACGGCTATCTCTACAGCATCGACCAGCCGCTGGCCTACAGCCGCGAGGTGCGCGAAAACCTGGGCCGGCAGCGCATCCGCATGGACGCCATGAGCTGGTTCCAGGAGGCCATGAACAACGACATACGCTGCATCCCCCTGAGCGATGCCGTCCACGGATGGGTACACATCCCCGACGACCTGGAGTACAAATACTTCGAGAACTTCAGCATCAACGAGGGCTCCACCTTTGTCTATTGCAACGGCTACGGCCACAACTGGGGTTCCTACTGCGCCGACGAAATCAAGTGCGTGGGCCGCTGGGAACTGCTCTTCCGCCTCCCGCCCTTCCCCACGGGCGGCACCTGGGAGATACGCTATCGCGTCCTCTCCAACGGTAACCGTGGCGTGGCTCAGATCTATTTCGGAACCGACCCCGACAAACTTGCCGTGGCCAACATCCCCGTCGACCTGACCATGGGAGGCGATGACCCGCGAACCGGATGGCGGGCCGACACCGACGACGACGACTACAACGCCGAAACCGACAAGATGATGTACAACAAGGGCTTCCTGAAGGGCGAGAAATCCATCGACCGCCTCAACGCAGCCCTCAACTCGCGCGCCAACGGCAGCAACCACATCGTGCGCCACGTGATTGTGCGCCAGACGATGGACCCCGACAAGACCTACTACATCAAGTTCAAGACCGTGCTCGACCGCACGACGGCCGAGTTCTACATGGACGGCCTGGAATACTGCCCCAAGTCGATCTACGACAATCCCGAGGAACCCGAAGACATCTGGTGAGCCGGAGAGGGCTCAGCAATACAGCTCGTCGATGTAGGCCTTGAGCCGGCGGTAGAAGGGGTGGCGGCAGAGCGTCTGGCTGTCGCCGATGATGAGGAGCTTCATTCGGGCCCGTGTGATGGCCACGTTCATGCGGCGCAGGTCGCGCAGAAAGCCCACTTGGCCCTCTTCGTTGCTGCGCACCATCGAGATGACGATGATGTCGCGCTCCTGCCCCTGGAAACCGTCCACCGTGTTCACGGTGATGAGCGAGCGGAAGGGTTTCCAGAACGCGTCGCGCTTCAGCAGCTGGCGCAGCAGGCGCACCTGACCCTTGTAGGGGCTGATGAGGCCCACATCGAGCCGCTCGTAGAGGATGCGGTCCTTGCCTATCTTCAAGAAATAGTCCTTCAGCGTCTGTAGCGTCAGCGCAGCCTCGGCCGGGTTCACTCGCGAGAGCCCGTCCTGCACTTCGCCCCTCACGGCCTCTGCCTCGGCCGACGGGAGCGGGGTAGGGCAGTCGCTGCTCTCCACCCATTCCATCGACGTGTCCCAGTCGAGGATGCTGCGATAGCGCACGCTGGGGTCGCTGGTGAGCTGTCCGTCGTAGAACTCGCGGTTGGGGAACTGCATGATGCCGTCCGTCATGCGGTATTGCACGGTGAGCAGGCTGACGCACTGCGGCTTCTGTTCCACGATTTGCTGCATGAGCGTGTGGTCGAGCCCGCCCGCCAGTGCCTCGGGGCATTTGATGGTGGGTGGTAGCTGTCGGTGGTCGCCGGCCAGGATGATGCGGTCGGCCTTCTGCGCTGCAATCCAGCAGGCGGCCTCCATGGCCTGGGCTGCCTCGTCGATGAAGAGCGTGCCGAAGCGGCGCCCCAGCAGCAGATGGCTGGCCGAGCCCGTGAGCGTGCAGGCGATGACGCGTGCTTCGCTGAAGAGGTTCTCGTTGATTTGGTATTCCAGTTCCGAGGCTCGTTCTTTGAGCCGCGCTATCTTTTGGTGGCGGCTCTCGCGCGAGCCACTCCCGTGGTCGTAAATCTGGCGAATGGCGCGGCGTATGCCCCACAGCTCGGTGTAGGCCGGGTGAGCCTCGAAGCGCCGCTCGTAGGTGTCGGCCAGCATCTTGTCCGTCACGCGGGTGGGGTTGCCAATGCGCAGCACGTTCACTCCGCGGTCCGAGAGCTTCTCGGAAATCCAGTCGACGGCCATGTTGCTCTGTGCGCAGACCAGCACCTGCACCTCGCGGTGGAGCGTCTCGTAGATGGCCTCCACCAGCGTGGTCGTCTTGCCCGTGCCCGGAGGACCGTGCACCACGGCCACGTCCCGCGCCCAGAGCACCTCGTTCACGGCCGCCTCCTGCGAGGGATTCAGCCAGGGGAAGCCCGTCGGGCGGAAGGAGTATTTGCGTGCAGGCATCGAGCCGTGGCAGATGTCGCGCAGCTCGGCCAGCCGGCCCGAGCGGGCCGTCATCACGCGGTCGAGCGCATCGAACATCAGACGGTAGGTGTATTCGTCCAGATAGAGCTGCACGCCCAGCCGTTCGGCGTTCTCCACTTGTGCCAAGGCGTCGCCGCTGGGCAAGGCGATGACCATGCGGTGCTCCTCCACGTAGCTCACCTGTGCCGTGAAGCGCATGTAGTGGAGCATCTGGCTGGCATCCTCCTCGAAGAAGCAGACCGGCTTGCCCGGCTCAAACTGGTGGTCCGTGTCTAGCCCCTCGGTGCGTTCCACCTCCACCACCAACTCCTCCAGCGAGTTGTAGTAGCTGCGGCCCACGCGCAGCGGGAACCAGCACAGGCCGCGCTCCACCTTGCGGCGCACGCCCATGTTCTCCGTCTCGCGCTGGAACTGCTCGCGTTCGTAGGCGTATTCCTTCAGAAGAAGCGCCTTCTGTCGTACCAAATCCTGAATCATGGGCGCAAAGTTACGGAAAGTCGAGTGAAAAGCCAAAATGATTTGGGCTTTTCCGAGACGGAGCAACTTCGGTGAAGCCAAAGTTACGGAAAAATCGAGAGAAAGCGGCACATTTCTTTTGCGCTCAGCCCGTTTTTTCGTAATTTTGCCTTCACAAGCAAGATAATGTTTACCCAATTCAAATAAAAGAATAACATCATGGACAATATTTCCCGCAGAATGTTCCTCAAGACCGGAACCCTCGCCACTGCAGCTCTCGCAATGGCTCCCACCGACATACTGGCTAAAGCCAAGAAGAAAGCTCCCGCAAAGAAGACGAAGCTCAAAATCCTGG
>CAMJRQ010000153.1 GCA_946408305.1 uncultured Prevotellaceae bacterium | reverse complement strand
GCACAAGGAGTGCCTGGAGTACCACATCAAGAACTGTAAGGCACCCTGCGTGGGCCGACAGTCGCACGAGGAATACATGCAATACATCCGCGAGGCCACGGAAATCCTGAAGGGCAACACGGCGGCGCTGCAGCGCGAGATGCTGGAGGCCATGAGAAGCCTGGCTGCCGAAATGCGATTCGAGGAAGCCGAGGTCATCAAGCGCCGCTACGTGCTCCTTGAGAACTACCGCAGCCGCAGCGAGGTGGTCAGCAGCACGCTCCACAACATCGACGTCTTCCACATCGAGGACAACGAACGCGTGGCCTACATCAACTATCTGCACGTGGTGAACGGCTGCATCACACAGGCTTTCACCTTCGAGTATTCCAAGCGCCTCGACGAGCAGAGCGAGGACCTGCTGGTTGCAGGAATCGTTGAAATGAGGGCCCGTTATGGGAGTGAGAGTAAGGAAGTTATCGTTCCGTTCCACGTGGAACTTCCACTTGAAGGCGTGCAAGTGACTGTGCCCCAAAAGGGCGACAAGAAGAAGCTACTTGAGCTGAGCCGCCTCAACGTGCTGCAATACAAGAAGGACCGCCTGGCGCAGAGCGACAAGCTCAACCCCGAGCAAAAGAGCGTCCGCTTGATGAAGGAACTGCAGGACGCGCTGGGCATGGACCGCCTGCCCATGACCATCGAATGTTTCGACAACAGCAACATCTCGGGCTCCGACGCGGTGGCCGGCTGCGTAGTCTTCAAGAAATGCAAGCCCAGCAAGAGCGACTATCGCCGCTATATTATTAAGACGGTGGAGGGCCCCGACGACTATGCCAGCATGCAGGAGGTGGTTCGTCGCCGCTATTCGCGCATGATTGACGAGCAACAGCCACTCCCCGACCTCATCATCACCGACGGCGGACGCGGCCAGATGGAGGTGGTACGCCAGGTCATCGAAGACGAGCTACACATAGACATCCCCATCGCCGGACTGGCCAAGGACGACCGCCACCGCACTCACGAACTACTCTTCGGCTTCCCGCCGCAGACCGTCGGAATGAAGGTGGACTCTCCCCTATTCCGCCTACTGACGCAGATTCAGGACGAGGTGCACCGCTATGCCATCGCCTTCCACCGCGAAAAACGCAGCAAGCACCAGACGGCAAGCGAGTTAGACCGCATAAAAAGCATCGGAGAGAAGACGAAACAAATGCTCCTGCGGCGGCTCCACAGCGTGAAACGCATCGGTGAAACCGACGAAACGGCGCTCGCCGAACTCATCGGCCCCGCCAAAGCACACATCATCTGGAGCCATTTCCACCCCTTGCCCGAGCCCTGAAAAATGCAACAGCATGCATGAGCCCGAGCAACAGCAAGCTCGGCCCGATGCAACAGCATGCATTGCGTTTAACAACCTTTAGTATTATTTTTTAGGCCAAAATAAAGAAAAGGTTGTAACTTTGCCGTTGAAAGAAGTCAAGAGAGAGAGATGAGAGCCGTAATACAACGCGTGAAACGTGCCAGCGTGAGCATCGGCGGAGTGCCGAAGAGCGCCATCGGCAGCGGAATGCTCATTCTGCTGGGCGTGGAGGAGGCCGATACGGCCGAGGACCTCGACTGGCTGGCCCGCAAAATAAGCTCGCTGCGCATCTTCGACGATGCCGAGGGCGTCATGAACCGCAGCGTGATGGAGTGTGGCGGAGAGGCGCTTGTGGTGAGCCAATTCACCCTCATGGCCTCCTACAAGAAGGGAAACCGCCCCAGCTGGCTGCGTGCGGCACGCCACGAGAAGGCCATCCCGATGTACGAAGAGTTCGTCCGCCGGCTCTCCGAACTGCTCGGAAAACCCGTTGAAACGGGCGTTTTCGGGGCCGACATGCAGGTGGAGCTCGTCAACGACGGCCCCGTAACCATCTGCATGGACACGAAAAACAAGGAGTAGGGGAGTGCACGCACAGGAAGACAAATATAATAAGGTATTAGGACGATGAACGCAAACAAACTGACCAATATTTTCCTCATCATTGGCACGGTGCTGCTCGTTGCGGCACTGGTTGCTGGCAACATCTGGGGAGGAAAGTTATGGATCCTCCTCATTTGGGTAGCCGGAATCCTGATTCTCTCGCGCACTGCCTACGAAATGATACACTTCAGGGAATACAAGCAGAAGAACATCAACTTTCTCGTCTCAATTCCCGTAATCCTCATCGCGCTATGGATAATGAACTACTTCCACGTGATATAACGCTTCGCGAAGCGCAACGCCAAGTGGACGAGTGGATTAAGACCTACGGCGTGCGCTATTTCAGCGAGCTCACCAACATGGCCTGCCTCACCGAGGAGGTGGGGGAGCTGGCCCGTGTGATGGCCCGCCGATATGGCGACCAATCGTTCAAGGCGGGCGAGAATCAGGACCCCTCGGAGGAGATGGCCGACGTCTTGTGGGTGCTCCTCTGCCTGGCCAACCAGACGGGCGTGGACCTGACCGAGGCACTCGCACGCAGCATCGAAAAGAAGACCCGCCGCGACGCAGAAAGGCACAAGAACAATCCAAAACTGAAATAAAATGGCAGAAGAAAAAAGCAAGTATGAACAGGCGCTCGCGCTCTACGACACCCGGCTTAACGACGAGGCCATCCGCGCAAAAGTGGCCGATTTAATCGAGAAAAAAGTGCCCGAGAACGACACCAAGGAGGTGAAGAAATTCCTCATGGGCAGCGTGGAACTGACCACCCTGAAGACCACCGACAGCGAGGAGAGCGTGCTGGCCCTGACCGAGCGCGTGAACCGGTTCGAGGAAGCCTTCCCCGACCTGCCCCACGTGGCCACCATCTGCGTCTACCCCTGCTTCGCCCAGATTGTCAGCCAGAGCCTCGAGGTGGAGGGAGTGGAAGTGGCCTGCGTGAGCGGCTCGTTCCCTTCGTCGCAGGCCGTGATGGAGGTGAAGACGGTGGAGACGGCCCTGGCCCTGCGCGACGGCGCCACCGAGATAGACATCGTCATGAGCGTGGGCCGCTTCCTGAGCGGCGACTATGAGACCGTCTGCGACGAAATCGGCGAACTGAAGGCCGTCTGCGGCAACCGCAAGATGAAGGTCATCCTGGAGACCGGGCTGCTGGGCTCGGCCGAGAACATCAAGAAAGCCTCCATCCTGGCCATGTATGCCGGAGCCGACTACATCAAGACCAGCACGGGCAAGGAGAAGCCCGCCGCCACGCCCGAGGCAGCCTACGTCATGTGCCAGGCCATCAAGGAGTACTACGAGAAGACCGGCATCCAGATAGGCTTCAAGCCCGCCGGCGGACTCAACACGGTGCACGACGCCCTCGTCTACTACACCATCGTCAAGGAGGTGCTCGGCGAGAAGTGGCTCACCAACCAGTGGCTCCGCCTCGGCACGAGCCGACTGGCCAATCTGCTGCTGAGCGAGGTAGTGGGGGAGGAGACAAAGTTCTTCTGAGCCCTCGCGAGAATCCAAAATTCCGGCCCCTCGTCCGAGGCGGCGCTGAAAAATCGATTCTCAGCGCCTCTCGCAGGAACTTATCGGGCTGAAAGACATACTTTTGAGACGAAATAAAACGGAACAGTGAAACTTTCAAAATAGAGAAAAGATGAAGAAGAAAGGTATTTTTGCACTCCTCGTGGCGTGCACGTTGCTCTCCTCGTGTATGGTGAGCCGCAAGAAGTACGAAGCAAGCGAAGCAGCCCGCTGGGCCACCATCTACAGTCGCGACAGTCTGGCCGACCTGCTCGAAGGCAGCCGCATCATGGCCATGTCGCTCATGAAGGACAGCTCGCTGCTCATGAGCAGCCTCCGCAACTATCAGAGCCTGCTGGCCACAAACCGCAACGAGAACCAGAAGCTGAACACCTCGCTCTCGCAGAAAGAGCGCGAGCTGGCCGAGCGCGAGAAAACCATCGCCCAGCTCCAGGAGATGATCAACGCGCAGAACGAGAAAGTGCAGTCGCTGCTCAAGAACGTGAAGGACGCCCTGCTGGGCTTCAGCAGCGACGAACTCACCGTGCGCGAGGAAGGCGGCAAGGTCTACGTGGCCATGAGCGACAAGCTGCTCTTCGAGTCGGGCAAGG
>CAMJRQ010000152.1 GCA_946408305.1 uncultured Prevotellaceae bacterium | reverse complement strand
CGCACCTTCGCCCCCAACCTGCAGACCAAGAAGTTCTACATTCCCGAGGAGGACATGTGGATCACGCTGAAAGTGTCCGCCAAGGGCATGCGCATCATCAACAAGAAGGGCATCATAGCCGCCCTGAACGATGCCGCCGCCGCCGGCCACCTGCAGTTCTAACCCAAACAAGAAGATGTAACAACGTCTTAATAAATCAATTTATTAACCCTTAACAAGAAAGAGGTATTAACAATGATCGTAGTTCCCATTAAAGAAGGCGAGACCCTCGAGAGAGCCCTCAAGAAGCTGAAACGCAAATTCGACAAGACCGGAGTGGTGAAAGAGATGCGCCGTCGTCAGCAGTTCATCAAGCCCAGCGTTGTCAACCGCGAGAAGAAGCTGAAGGCAATCTACATCCAGCAGTTGCGCCAGCAAGAGTTGGACAAGTAGTCCCCGAGGCAGCCTCCAGAACTGGAGACACGCATTGGAAAGAAGAACCCCGAGCCTATGGCCCGGGGTTTTCTGTTGGAAGATACGGGCGCCCTGCGGGCGCCCGTATCGAAGGTTACTGCTGGTTGGCGGTGATGCGCTCGAGCCACTTGAGCATGCCGAACATGATGGCCATGGCGATGATGCAGATGAGGGCGAAGACGGCCCAGGTGTACCACAGCTTGGCGAAGGAGTTGAGCATGGTGACGCCGAGGAAGATGATGAGGTTGCCGAGAGCGGTGGCGGTGAGCCAGAGGCCCTGGCAGATGCCCTGGAGGTGCTTGGGTGCAATCTTGGAGACGAAGCTCAATCCGAGCGGCGAGATGAAGAGCTCAGCCACGGTGAGGAAGAAGTAGGTCACGATGAGCACCCAGGCGCCACATTTCTGTGCGGCGATGGTGGCGGCGTCTTGAGCCATGAAGGCGGTGCCGGAGGGGTAGCCGACGATCATGCTGAAGACGGTGAGGAAGATGTAGGCGCATGCAGCGAGGCCCATACCGATGGCAATCTTGCGCGGGGTGGAGAACTTACGACCCCAGGAGGTGTTGAAGAGCCACATGATAACGGGCGTCAGGAAGATGACGAGGAAGGGGTTGAGGAACTGCCACACTTCGGGGGCCACTTGGTCGGAGTTGACGAAGTTGCGGGTGAAGATGGTGAGCGACTGGGTGTTCTGATGGAAGGAGAACCAGAAGAACATCACGATGCCGAGGACGGCGTAGAGGCCGGCCATGCGCTGCTTGATGTCCTTGGCCATAGCCTGGCGCTCTTCGTGGGTGTAGTCGACCACCTCTTTCTTTTCTTTCTTGGCGGGGTTGGGGTACATCTTCTTGCTGATGAGGAAGATGACGAGGGAGAGGAGCATGGCGGCCACGGAGGCGATGAAGGAGTAGTGGATACCGGTGTTGAAGACCTGGAGGTAGCTTTCGCAGGCGGCCTGCATGTTGGCGGGGTCAAAGCCTTCATAGGACTTGCCCATCCACTCGGTGAGGTTGGCCATCTGGGTGCCGTCGATGGTGCCGTTGAGGTACTGGTGGCAGACGGCGGGGAGGTCGGAGTTGTAGGTCATGCCGAACTTGCCCAGCCACCAACTGCGGATGGCGGGAGCCACGAAGGGTGCGAAGACGCCGCCGATGTTGATGAAGACGTAGAAGATCTGGAAGCCGGGGTCGCGCTTGCTCTGAGCATCAGCGAGGGCTTCGGGGCCTTTCTTGGCAGCCTCGGCTTCGATGTTGTCGTACATCTGGCCGACGATGGCCTGCAGGTTGCCCTTGAAGAGGCCGTTACCGATGGTGATCAGCAGCAGGGCGGCGCAGATGAGCACCAGCATGGGGGCGGAGCTCTCGGGGGTGACGGTGGTGGGGATGGAGAGCATCACATAGCCCACGGCCATCACGATGAGGCCGGTGGCGATGGTGCCTTTGAAGTTCTGCAACCTGTCGGCGATGATACCTCCGGGGAGGGCCATGATGTAGATCATGAAATAGAATACCGAGAAGATGAGGCCGGCCGTCTGGTCGGAGAGGCCAAACTTGGAGCAGAGGAAGAGAACGAGGACGGCGTTCATGATGTAGTAGCCGAAACGCTCGCCCATGTTACTCAGTGCTGCCCAGATTAGACCTTTGGGGTGTCCTTTGAACATAATTTTGTAAGTTTTTGGTTTATAATTTGTTGAATTAATTTATCCTATTATAATAATATGCAAAGATACGAAAAAAAGTGGATATACCAAGCACCGAGGCGTTTTTTTTTGTATTTTTGCAGCGTGAACATGGAAAATATAATACAACAAACCGTTGATACTCTGCTCGCCGGGGGCACTGTCCTCTACCCTACCGACACCATCTGGGGGGTGGGCTGCGACGCGCGGCGGGCCGACGCCGTGGAGAAGCTCTACGCGCTGAAGGAACGCGACCGCTCGAAGAGCATGCTGGTGCTCTGGAACTCCGTAGGGACGCAGCGTGCTGCGTCCGCAATCGATGAGATGCTGACGGACGCAGCGCGCTGCGTCCCTACAGAAGAGCGCCCTACTACTTATATTCTTCCAGAAAGCATCTGGCGGCCGCTGCTGGGCGACGGCATCGCCGCCAACCTGCCGGCCGAGGACGGCACGCTGGGCATCCGAGTGCCGCGGCACGCCTTTTGCCAGGAGGTGGTCCGCCGCCTGGGGGCACCGCTGGTGAGCACCTCGGCCAACCTCTCGGGGCACCCCTCCCCTATTATATATAATGATATAGAGGAGGAGCTGAAGCGGCGGGTGGACTACTGTGTGCCGCCGCTGGAGGAATTCCTGAGCGGCGAGAGGCGTGGCAGCCGCATCGTGAAGGTGGCGGCTGACGGCACGGAATTCGTAATTCGTCCGTAGGGACGCGGCACGCCGCGTCCCTACTGGGCGAGGGATGCCACCACGTCGGGGGAGGCGCAGTCGATGTCGAGGATTTGGCAGTCGGCGGCGACGAGGGCGGACTGCATGCTGGAGAAGCCGCGGATGCCGGTGCCGCGGCATTTGAGGACGGCTTCCTTGCGGGTCCAGAGGCGGAGGAAGGCCATGGTGGGGTCGGCCGAGGCGCGGACGAGGGCGAGCTCGCCAGGGGAGCAGACGCGCTCGACGAGGCTGTCGCTGACGCGGCGTCGGCTTTCGACGTCGATGCCCACCCTGCGCTCACGGCTCACCGCAGCGGCCACAGCGCGGTGGCAGTGGCTGAGGCTGACGAAGAGGCCGGGGCGGTCGGGCAGGTAGGGGGCGCCGCGGGAATCGTGGACGACGGAGACCTCCCCGCCCAGCAGGCGGGACAACAACGAGCGGGCGGCCGCGCGCTGGGCATCCAGCGTGGGCCACTCGCCGCATTCCACCAGCCAGCGGGCGTCAGGCCTTGCCGATGATGTCATAGGGCACGGTGTCGCCCTGGGGCATCATGCGCGGCTCGTCGATGGAGCCGAACTGCTGCTCGTATTTTTTCAGGTTGTCGTTCAGTGCGGCCAGCAGGCGCTTGGCGTGCAGGGGGTGCATGATGACGCGCTGGCGGACGACGGCGCCGTCGGTGCCGGGGAGCATCTGGGCGAAGTCGAGGGTGATTTCGGAGGGCGAATGGCTGATGACGGCCAGGTTGGAATAGGTGCCGTGGGCCACGTCGGGGGCGATGGTGAGTTTGAGGTTTTGTTCTTTCTGGTTTGCCATAGGATGGATTTTTTACCAAGATAACGCCGAAACGCCCCCTTTATTGTGCTCCAAAAACATGAAAATTTTTCGTCCAAAAGCCGAAAAAAGGCCGATTTTTGTCGGTTTGCAAGACGGTGATTTTCAGCAAATTCAATGGACCCTCTTCTTCCTCTCTTCTTCCTGGGCTGGTGAGCGGCGGTGGCAGTGTGGGGGGGAGATTAACGGAAATTGGGAGCCTGGGGAAGAAAAATTTTGCCAGGTCGGAAAAAGTTTGTAATTTTGCACTTTTGAAACACCGACACTAGAGACCGATGAAGAACATACGCAACTTCTGCATCATAGCCCATATCGACCACGGCAAAAGCACGCTGGCAGACCGCCTGCTGGAGGTGACCAACACCGTCACCGCCCGCGAAATGCAGGACCAGGTGCTCGACGATATGGACCTCGAA
>CAMJRQ010000151.1 GCA_946408305.1 uncultured Prevotellaceae bacterium | reverse complement strand
CACTTTTGAATTTCGAATTTTGAATTTTGAATTGCGGCGCACCATAGTGCACCGAATCTAATCGTTCCTCACGTCGTTTTTCGGGGGGTATTATTTGAGAGAGAGGGGCGAGGAGGTAAAAAATATTGAACAAAACGAAGATATTAGTCTTTGCCGACCTTAGCGGGTGGCGAAATCGTCGGGGTAACGCAGGTTCTGAGTCACCTCCCCACCATAGCAGCGCACCCACGAACGGAAGCCTGGCTGACCATCGGTAAGCTGGACGACTCGTGCACCGTTGGGTTTCAGATGGTTGTAGACCGTGTCGCATCCGCTGAAACGCCCGTAGATGAAGAACATGCCACGCCACAGCATGGCATAGTCATTGTCGTGGTCGTGCCCGCAGATAACGGCACGCACGTCTTCCTGCTCTTTCATGGCCACGAAGAGGCCCGAATTCACGCTGGGCGGGCAGGGTTCCTCGCCGAAGTTACCTTTCAGGCTGCGCAGCTTCTCATAACGGAGCCCGTAGGTGAACTCCGGTATGGGAATGTGGAAGAAGGCCAGAGAGGGGACGGGCTTGTCGCCGTTTTGCTGGCGGAAGGCGGCGCTCTGCCGGCGATACCAGTCGATTTGGCTCGAGCGTATGTAGTCGTATCCGTCGATTCCGTGCTCTTTTATGCTGCTGCAGCCCGAGTCGAGGAGATAGAAGACCCACTGTGGTTTGTCGGCCGAGCGTGACGAAGAGAGGGTGACCACGTCGTTCGAGTCGCCATAGATGCCCTCAACGCCCTGGTTGATGTTGTAGGGAATCGACTTTATGAGGTCGAAGATTTCCTTGCGGTTAAGGTCGAATTCGCCGTCGTGATTGCCGAGCGTGACGGCAAACGGTATCTGGCGCTCCGATATGGGGGCGAGGATTTCGCGCAGGCACTTCTCGGCAGGCTTGCCCCAGATGACGTCGCCCGTGTGGACGACGAGGTCGGGTTTCTCGGCGTCGAGCATCTCGCAGATGTTCTTCAGGGCCCGCTCCGAACGCGGATCGCCTGCGATATAGTGCGTGTCGGTGAACTGCAGAATCTTGAAAGTGCCGTCGGGCCGGAAGGAGAAGCCCTTCGGCTGAGAGGTTTTCAATGCTTGGGGCTTCGCTGTGACGGTCGTTGCGGGAAGGGCGCTAGCAAGTCCCGTGGCGGCTGTGCATTTGATGAAATCTCGTCTGTTCATGGTGTTGCGGCACAAGGGGGTCAGTCCCCAGCATTTTCTTCCTTCTTTTCTTCGATGGCTTCGGGGGTTTCAGAGGGGGCAGGGGGTTCGGCTTCCTCCTGCGCCTTGGTGGCCTCCACGTCAATCTTGGCTTTCTCCTGCGGTTTCAGCTCGAAGAGGCCGTAGGTGGTGCGGAGCACGCGGAACTCGGTGCGGCGGTTCAGGGCGTGGCAGATTTCCTGCTTTTCCTCGTCCTCGAGGGCCGTGATGAACTGCTCGGTAAGCGTGTCGCCCTCGTGTAGGAAGTCGCGCTGCTCGGCTATCTTGCGCGTGACCACCTTGGGCTTGCTCTCGCCGTATCCCACGGGCGTGAGTCGCTCCTCGACAATGCCGTGGTCGATGAGGTAGTTGACCACGCTCTCGGCGCGGCGCTGCGAGAGGTTCATGTTGTATTCGTCCTTGCCGCGGAAGTCGCAGTGGCTGGCAAGTTCGATGGTCACATTGGGGTTCTCGTTGAGCAGGTCTACGAGGCTGTCGAGCGCCATGGTGCTCGATTCGGTGAGCTCGGCGCTGTCGAACTCGTAGAAGACGTTGCGGATGAGCACGGGGTTGTTGATGCTGGCCAGCGGGAACTGGAGGACGTGTTCGCGGCTGACGGAGCTGGTGTCGACGGAGAGTTCCTCCTTGTGGTTGAGGAAGCCCTTGCAGGTGCCCAGGAAGACGTAGTCGACGTGGGGCTTCACCTCCTGGACAAAGGAGCCGTCGCCGCGCACGCTGAGCTTCAGGTAGGTGCCGTCGTTGCCCACCATGTAGACGAGACCGTCGGGCAGTTCGTATCCGTCCTTCTCGTAGACCCATCCCTTGACGGTCTGGATGACCTCGGGACATTCGAACGACA
Source organism: uncultured Prevotellaceae bacterium (assembly GCA_946408305.1). The sequence goes on along the minus strand of CAMJRQ010000151.1, from coordinate 2,014 downwards.
TGATGTGGTCCCATCCGCGGGCGTCGCCCCGGCTGGTGGCGAAGAAGCCGCGGTTGTAGACGCCCTCGAAGGTCATGCCGAAGTCGTCGGCGGCGGAGTTCATGGGATAGCGCAGGTTCTCGACGGTCCAGTGGCCGGTGGAGTCGGCCGTGGCGCAGAAGAGGTCGAGGCCGCCCATGCCCACATGGCCGTCGGACGAGAAGTAGAGTTCGCCGTTGGGGCGGAAGGTGGGAAACTCCTCATCACCGGGAGTGTTGATGATGGGTCCGAGGTTCTCCACGCCTCCCAGACCATTGGAGGAGAGCCGTACGCGCCAGATGTCGAGACCGCCTTGTCCGCCGGGCATGTCGCTGGTGAAATAGAGCCATTCGCCATCGGGTGAGATGGCGGGGTGGGCGTAACTCGACAGCGTGTCGCGGGTGAGTTGCACGTCGGAGGGCTTGCTCCATGCGGCGTCCGAACGGTTCGACTTCATAATCTTGGCATAGCGTGGATATGACGGGTCGGAGGAACATTGCGTGAGGTACATCTCGCGCTGGTCGGGGGTGAAGGAGCATGCTCCCTCGTCGTACTCGCTGTTCAGTCCCGACTCCACGCGTTGTGGCTTGCCCCACTTGCCCTTGTCGTCTTTCTGCGAGAAAAAGATGTCGCCGTTCTTCGACCCCGTGATGCCGCTGAGTTCGTCGCCTTGTGCTTCGTTGCGCGTGGAGGTGAAGTAGAGATATTCATGGTTCTCACCGAGAAGCATGGGAGAGTAGTCGGCACGCCGAGAATTGAAAACTTCCATCTTCTTCACGGTATAGCGTGAGCCTTCTTCCTTGAGTCGGGGCGCTTCGAGGGCAGCGGCGAGTCCGTCGCGGGCCATTTGGTTGTCGGGCATCGAGTCGAGGGCGATGCGGAACTGTTCGGCAGCCTCTTTGTAGTTGCCGTTCTTCATCAACTGCCGTGCGAAGGAGAGATAGGTGTTGCCGTCGGCCTGCTTGTATCTGATGACATTGCGGTAGGCGGCTATCGCTTTCTGGGTGGAGTTGATTTTCTCGTAGCAGAAAGCCATCTTCTTGGCTATCTGACCTCTGCGGTCACGCATCTTGGCGGGAGTCTTCGAGTAGGCGGTCTTGTATTCGGTAGCAGCATCGTAATACTCACCCAAAGCGAGGTATTTCTCACCCCGCTTCAAGTTCTTGTCTGCTCCGCACGACGTGGCGAGCAGCACGGCAAGTATCAGTGCCGGTAGGTATCTGATGATTCGCATGATTATCCTAATAACGATTTCTGCGCGCTTTTATTGTGGTGATGGGTCAGAAAGGTACGCGATAGTCGCAGCCCTCTTTCCATCGGCTGCATCCATAGGCGGTCTTGCCCTTGAGCAGGTGGCCCTTGCCGCATTTCGGGCAGATGGTTCCTACGAGTGTATCCGTGGCAGGAGTGGCCTTCTTCTGCACCCTGGGCTTGGCTGGAGTGGAGGCTGCCTTCGGTCGTGCAGCTTTTTTCTTCTTCAGGTCTTCCTCGGTGAGGATGGTAATCTGTCGGTTGGTGGGGTCGGTGAGCACTTGTGTCACAATGTCGCGGATTTGTTGTTTCAGTTCGTCTACAAACTGTGCCGCATCGTATTTCTTGTGCTCGATGTCGCGGAGTTTCTTTTCCCAGATGCCGGTGAGTTCACAACTCTTCAGCAGTTCTTCGCGGATGGTGTCGATGAGTTCGATGCCGGTGGCGGTGGCGAGCAGGTTCTTGCGCTCCCTGCGGATATAATGGCGTTTGAAAAGTGTCTCTATGATGCCGGCGCGTGACGAGGGTCTGCCGATGCCGTTCTCCTTCAGTGCGGCGCGCAACTCCTCGTCGTCGACGAATTTTCCGGCGGTCTCCATCGCGCGCAGCAAGGTGGCCTCGGTGTAGTATTTCGGTGGAGTGGTCCATTTCTCAGTCAGGGTGGGGGTGTGGGGACCGCTTTCTCCTTTCACGAAATCTGGCAGGGTCTTTTCCTCGTCGTCTTTTTTGCCGTCTTCGGTAGTCA
>CAMJRQ010000150.1 GCA_946408305.1 uncultured Prevotellaceae bacterium | reverse complement strand
TGCAGCAAGGCCTGCAAGACGGGCGACCCCGCAGCCGCCATCCGCGCCATCCGTTTCGACAACAGCAAGCTGGCCCTGCGATGGGTTAAGGACTGCAGCGATGCCGACCTCGAGGCTGCCGAGCGAGCCTGCATCCACTACAACTGGCCCATCCGCATCAAGGAAATCCTGCGCGCCATCCCCGAGGACGAGGTGACGGGCAACCAATACCCGTCGCTCGAAATCGACTTCTGCAACATCCGCTGCGAGAACCCCTTCTTCCTCGCCTCGTCGGCCGTGTGCACCAACTACGAGATGGTGGCCCGCGCCTTCGACGCCGGCTGGGCGGGCGTGTTCTACAAGACCATCTGCCTGCAGGAAATCCGCGAGGTGTCGCCCCGCTTCGATGCCATGCACGACAACGGCATCCACGGCGACTTCTACGGTTTCCGCAACATGGAGCAGCTCTCGGAGAATCCCGTCGAGGAGGACTTCGACATCCTGCGCCGCCTGAAGGAGAACTACCCCTCGAAGGTGGTGGTGGCCAGCATCATGGGCCAGACCGAGGAGCAGTGGGCCCAGCTGGCTCGCATGGCCGAGGCAGCCGGATGCGACGCCGTGGAGCTGAACTTCTCGTGCCCGCAGATGAAGCATCAGGGCATGGGCTCCGACGTGGGCCAGAGCCCCGAGCTGGTGAGGGCATACACGGCCTGCGTGAAGCGCAGCGTCGGCATCCCCGTCATCCCGAAGATGACGCCCAACATCACCCACATCGCGGAGCCGGCCATGGCCTGTCTCGAAGGGGGCGCCGACGGGCTCTCGGCCATCAACACCATCAAGAGCGTGACGATGGCTGCCGATGCCGAGGTGACGGGCCGCCGCACCATATCGGGCTATTCGGGACGCGCCGTCCGCCCCATTGCCCTGCGCCATATCTTGGAGATGGCCCAGATGCCGCGGAAGACGCAGCTGAGCGGCATCGGCGGCATCGAGACGTGGCGCGACGCGCTGGAGTTCATCCAGCTGGGCTGCAGCAATGTGCAGGTGTGCACCGCCGTGATGCAGTATGGCTATCGCATCATCGACGACCTCACGCTCGGCCTGCAGCGCTACATGGCCAAGCGCGGCGTCGGCCAGCTCTCCCAGCTCGTGGGCGAACACCTGCCCAAGTTCCTCAACCCCGACAGCCTGGACCGCGACACCATCATCTATCCGAAGTTCGACCGCGAGCGGTGCATCGGCTGCGGCCGCTGCTATGTCTCCTGTCGCGACGGCGGCCACCAGGCCATCACTTTCGACGCCGACTTGCGCCAGCCTCGCATCGTCGGCACCAAGTGCGTGGGCTGCCACCTCTGCCGCCTGGTATGCCCCTCGGGCGCCATCGGCACGAGCAAACGCGTGGCAAAAAAATAGGGACACGGGAGAATTACCGGAGCGCTAAAACCTAAAACCCTAAACTGACAACAATATGAGCATCACACGAAGAGATTTTCTGAGGCTCTCGGCTGCCTCCAGCCTGGGCCTGATGAGCGTGCCCACCCTCGTGCCGGCCGCCGTGCTGCGCAAATCGCCCAACGACCGCATAAACATCGGCGTGATTGGCACGGGCCGCATCGCCCGCGACCACGACATGCCCGGCGTATGGAAGTACGACGACGTACGCATCGTGGCCGTGTGCGACCTCGACGCCCACCGCTGCCAGGAGGCCAAGGAACTCGTGGAGAACTACTACACCAAGAAGCTGGGGTCGCCCTACCAGAGCGTCAGGACCTACGAGCACTACGAGGAACTGCTGGCCGAGCGCGACATCGAGGCCGTGGTCATCTGCACGCCCGACCATTGGCACGCCAAGATAGCCATCGACGCCGTCCGCGCCGGCAAGGACGTCTATCTCGAGAAGCCCACCTCGCTCACCCTCGAGGAGGGACGCAAGATGAGCAACGCCGTGAACGCCACGGGCCGCATCCTGCAGATTGGCACACAGCAGCGCAGCATGGAGCAGTTCCGCATCGCCTGCGAACTGGTGCGCAACGGCCGCATCGGCGAGCTACGCGAGATTGAGGTGCGCCTGCCGGGCGACCCGCCGGGCGGCAATGCCGAACCGATGCCCGTGCCCGACGGCTTCAACTACGAGAAATGGCTGGGCGAGACGCCCTACGTGCCCTATACCGTCGACCGCGTTCACCCCCAGCAGGGCTACGGCCGTCCGGGCTGGCTGCGCTGCGAGCAGTTCGGCGCCGGCATGATCACGGGCTGGGGCCACCACCACTTCGACATCGCCCACTGGGCCATGGGAACGGAGTACACCGGGCCGCTGGAGGTGTATGGCGAGGCCAAGTTCGCCACGGGCGGACTCTGGGACGTGCACGGCGATTATGCCACCGAGATGCGCTACGAGAACGGCGTCGTCGTGCGCGGCACCACCGAAAGCCGCGAGAAGCCCAACGGCCTGCTCTTCACGGGCTCCGAGGGCTGGATATTCGTCAGCCGGGGCAACTATGCGGCTTCGGCCAACGACCCCCAGACCAATGCCTCGAGCCCGCTCCGCGCCTCCGACCCCAGGATTCTGAAGTCGAAGATTGGCGAGAACGAGATTCATCTGACCCGCAGCACCGACCACCACGGCAACTGGCTCCAGGCCATCCGCTCGCGCCAGCAGCCCATCACTCCGGCCGAGATTGCCCACCGCTCGTGCTCGGTATGCCTCTTGCAGCACATCGCCATGAAACTGCATCGCCGCCTGCAATGGGACCCCATCCTGGAGCGCTTCCGCAACGACGACGAGGCCAATGCCATGCTGAGCCGCCCGCAGCGTCCGCCCTATCAGTTCTAAATCGTTACGTCATCGTATGCGACACTTCAACTTATTCCTGCTTCTGCTGTTTTTGCTGAGCCAGAAGGCAGAGGCTCGGGGAGTGCGGTTCGGCATAGATGCCGGCCCATACGACCGTCACGACTGCGCGATGAGCATCAATCTGGCCGATTTGGGCTTGGAGCAGATGCGCCATCCGCGCTTGTATGAGATTCGCGAAGGCAGCCGCCTCCCCGTGCCCTGCCAGCTGGTGGGGGCAGACTCGGCACAGCAGCTCTGTTTCATCCTCTCGGGCCAGACTCGGGCACACGAGAAGCGAGTCTTCCTGCTCAGCGACAGCAAGAGAAAAGAAAAGGCGCAGCCGGTGATGACCGTCCGCGACACCCGCGAGGCACTCGTCGTGGAGCAAAACGGCCGGCCCGTCCTCTCCTATCGCTACACGCTGGCCCCCGTGCCCGAAGGCGTGGACTCCGTCTTTCGCCGCAGCGGGTTCATCCACCCGGCCTGGACACCCTCGGGCTTCGTCCTGACGGCCATACAGCCACGCGACCATCGCCACCACTACGGCATCTGGAACCCGTGGACGCGGGTGGAGTATGACGGTCGGATGTACGACCTCTGGAACCTGGGCGACCGCAGCGGAACCGTCCGTGCCACCGGCATCGGCGCCACCTACGAGGGTCCCGTCGTGGCGGGCTTCGATGCACCGCTCGACCACGTAATCTTCCCCTCCACGGGCGAGCAGACCATCCTGAAGGAGCAGTGGCTCGTCAGGGCATGGCAGACGGACGAGGGCTTTCTGTGGGACTTCGAGTCGCGCCTCATGCCCTGCACCTCGCTACCGGTGCTCATCAAGGAGTATCGCTACGCGGGCTTCGGCTATCGCGCCAACGAGGTATGGACGCGGAAGAACTGTCTGATGATGACCTCCGAAGGCCATTCGCGCCAGCAAATCGACGGCACCCGCGCTCGCTGGATCTACATCACCGGCGATTCGCCTGCCGGCCGCTCGAGCCTGCTCTTTCTGGGAGCTCCGCAGAACTACAATGCCCCCGAGCCCCTGCGCATCTGGAACGAGGAGGCCAACGGCGGACGTGGCGACGCTTTCATCAACTTTGCTCCCACCAAGAACGCCGACTGGCAGCTCCAGCCTGGGCAGACCTATCGGCTGCGCTACCGCCAGCTGGCCTGCGACGAAGAGATGACGCCACAGCGTGCCGAGCAGCTCTGGCGCGACTATGCCTGTCCTCCTGTGATAGAGATTCTTAAACCTTAGAAAAATGAAAAAAAGCATCTGCCCCACACTCGTTTGTATCCTCCTCTTTCTCCTC
>CAMJRQ010000149.1 GCA_946408305.1 uncultured Prevotellaceae bacterium | reverse complement strand
AAGTCCGAAACGATGTCCTGCTCCTTGAGCGACTGCTGGCTCTGCATGTTGAGCCGCGCCGTCTCCAGCTGCGCCTCGGCCGTCTTCACCCGTGCCTGGGCCGCGCGCAGGGCCATCTCGAAGGGCACGCGATCGATGACGAAGAGCGTCTCGCCGCGCTTCACACGCTCGCCCTCGCGGATGCAGATGCGGGTGATGCGACCGCTCACCTGCGGGCGTATTTCCACAATCTGGCGTCCCGTCATGGTGGCCGTCAGTTCCTTCTCCAGCGTATAGTCGGTGGTTGCCACCGTCAGGGTCTTGTATCGGACGGCTTCCTGGGCATCCTTCTTCGCGGGCTGCCGCGAGCAGGCGGCGGTCAGCAGAACCAGCGGAATCAGCCCGTAGCCGATAAAATAGGTTCTCATCTTTTGGGAAAACTTTCAAACTAATACCAAAACTGCTTGCAAAATTACGAAAAGAAGTGCATAAAAACAAAACCGCCGGCATATTTTCTCGTAGGCCTGTCAAGAGATTTTCGGTGTGCCCGAGGCCTGCTTGCCATGGTTTGATATTGATGGAATATTTACAAAATGCGTTTCCTGGTTCGACGCGAAGTGCAACCCGACCCGAAACAACGTGCAGTTTTGGACGACGCAACGTGTTGCTTTGCCCCAAACTCCACGGAGTTTTTTCGCGAGAAGCACGTCGTTTCGGCCCCGACCCCGGTTTGCTCGTTCGCGAGCGAATTTTGGAGCGACTGATAATCAGGTACTTAATTTTTCGCCATTCCGAGGAGTGGGCTAAAATCCATCCTATTGTCAAGCAAATTCAACCTTTTGCTATGCGATTTTGTCCACCCCGAAAGCAGTGTTTTTGGGCGCGAAGGTAATTATTCTTGAAAGAAGATGCGTTCGGCGGCTCCGGAAATGCCGAGGCCGTATAAAGAATTATTGGTGGCGCGGGGAAAGGTGAATCCGCTGGAAGGCCAGTCGCTCGTCGCCGTTGGCCAGATGGATGATGCCGCAGAAGGCGAAGCCGTGCTTTGCGAGCAGGTGGCGCATGATGAGGTTGTCGCGATGTGTGTCGATGCGCAGGTTCTGCGTCCGCTCCCAGCAGAAATTCATGATGCAGCCGAAGATTCCGTGGGCACCGCGCCGTGCCGCTATGCGGTGGACCACGTGGTAGGGGAGCGTGTCGTCAATCCAGGCGCCGTCCTCAATCTCGGCATAGGTGGGTTCGGGCGAGGGCAGGAAGGCGAAGGTGGCCACGGGGCGCTCGCCGTCCGTCACCACGAAACTGGCGCCGCGCTCCATGTCGCGGCGGAAGTCGTCGGCCGAGGGGTAGCCCGTGCCCCATTGCTTGGTGTTGCCGCTCAGGCGCATCGTCTGGCGCGCCTCGTCGGAGAGCAGGAGTAGCGTGTCGATATCGGCCTCCGTGGCGGGGCGAATGCTGAGTTTTCGGTCTTCGTCGGGCATCGCTGTGTAAATTTTTTTGCAAATTTACGAAATTCGTGCGAGAAAGATTTCATCTTTTCGGAAATAAAAGCTAAATTTGCGCAACGGAAGTGATATTTGTTTAACCCTAAACCTCAAGTAACAATGGCAAATTACAAGATTATCGACATTCAGGGCGTAGGCGAGGTGTTCGCCACGAAGCTCATCGCCGCAGGCATCAAGACGACCGACGACCTGCTCCAGAAGTGTGCAAAACCCGCTGGCCGCAAGGCGCTGGCCGAGGAGACCGGCATCAGCCCCAAGCTAATTCTGACGTGGACCAACCACGTGGACCTCTATCGCATTCAGGGCATCGGCCCGCAGTTTGCCGAACTGCTCGAGGCTGCCGGCGTAGACACTGTGAAGGAACTCAAGCACCGCGTGGCTGCCAACCTCCAGGCCAAGCTCCAGGAGGTGAACGAGGCCAAGAACCTCACCAACCGCGTTCCTGCCGTGGTGGAGGTGCAGAAGATGATTGACCAGGCCAAGGAGCTCCCCGGCGTGGTGGAGTATTAAGTCCTTAGTCCATAGTGCATAGTCCATAGTTTGTGGACTCAAAAAACGAAAGAGGGGGCTGCGCTCGTGTTGAACGCAGCCCCCTCTCTTCTTCCTCTCGCTATACCTTCAGGAAGACCCGCTTGTGGTAGAGAAAATAGAGGAACAGCCAGCAGACGGCGATGTAGGCCGCCTGTGCGAAGAAGTCCCTCGACGTCTCGGGCATGAGGCCGACGAGGCCGCCGAAGAGCTTGTCGGACGTGTAGCCGAAGTTGATGAAGCGCTGCCCCAGATAGATGGTAATCGAGTTCATGCCGATGACGGTGAAGAAGAGCGTCCAGCGGCGCCACTGCAGCACGTCTATCAGATAATAGAACAGGGCGAACATCAGGAACGAATAGCCTCCCACGACCATCACGAACGAGCTGGTCCACATCTTCTTGTTGATGGGAAACACCGTGCCCCAGGCCAGCCCGACAATCAGCGCCGCCAGTCCCATCAGAAGCAATCCCAGCGCCTTCCTCGAGGGCGTGAAATCCATGCGTTCGCTCTTCACCCACTCTCCGGCCAGCATGCCCAGCAGGGCCGTTCCGATGGCCGGCACGACGCCCAGGATGCCCTCGGGGTCGATGTCGCCGTAGAGCACCCGGCCGGGCAGCCATTGGCGGTCCACATAACCCACCACCGATCCGCGGGCCGAGAAGATGTCGGCCCCTCCGCCGTCGGGCGCGGGGATGAAACCAGCCACCAGCCAGTAGCCTACCAGCAGAGCCGCCGTAATGCCGAGCCGCGCCTTCCAACCCGTGTGCAGGAAGAGGAGCGCAGCCAGCATCCAGGCCAACCCGATGCGGGCCAGCACGCTGGCGAAGCGGAAGTCCTCGAACTGGAGGTTCAGCAACCCGTTGTAGACCATGCCCAGCACGACGAGCAAGAGTCCGCGGCGGATGACCTTCCAGTGGATGGCCGCCTCGCTGCGCCCCCCGGCCCGCTGCTTGGCCAGCGAGAATGGGAACGAGATGCCGGCGATGAAGAGAAAGAGCGGGAAGATGGTGTCGTGGTGCCTCAGTCCGTGCCATTCGACGTGGGTCATCTGCTCGGCAATCCATTCGGTTATCGGGCACGGAGCCCACTTGGCCAGCGCCGTCAGCAGTCCGGCACCGCCCATGATGAAGAGCATGTCGAAGCCGCGCAGGGCGTCGATTGATTGGAGCCTGCCCTGGGCCGCAGGCTGGGGATGAGTCTTTTCCATAATCTCTCGGTGATAGTTTAGTTCTCCGGCAAATTTACGAACAATTGTGCATTCCCGCAAGCATTCTCTTTGCCATTCCGCGTTTTCTTCGTATTTTTGTACCGAAAACCTCCAACCGAATGAAAAGAACCAGCACCCTGCTCCGCCCATGACCGACAGCCCACTCACCAGCACCCAGAACCCGCGCATCCGCCGCTTGTTGCTCCTCCAGCAGAAGTCGGCCGAGCGCCGCGCCACGGGCCTCTGCGTCGTCGAGGGCGAGCGCGAGCTGGCGCACTGCCTCGAGGCCGGCTTCGAGGTGGAGACGCTCTTCTACGTCCCCGCCCTTGCCGATGCCGAAGGCGGAGTGGTGGCCCAGCTGCTTCGTCGCCGGCCCGATGCCTGCTTCGCCGTGGCTCCCTCGCTCTACGAGCGCATTGCCTATCGCGGCAGCACCGAAGGCGTGGTGGCCTGCGTGCGTGCCCGTCGGCTGAGCCTCTCCGACCTCTCGCTGCCCGAGAACCCCCTGCTGGTGGTGCTCGAGGGCGTGGAGAAACCCGGCAACGTGGGCGCCGTGCTGCGCTCGGCCGATGCCGCCCGGGCCGATGCCGTCATCGTCTGCGACCCCCTCACCGACCTCTTCAACCCCAACCTCATCCGCAGCTCCATCGGAGCCGTCTTCACCGTGCCCTGTGTGGCCTGCACGTCGGACGAGTGCATCGCCTTCCTCCGCCAGCTCGGCATCCAGATTCTCACGGCCCAGCTCCAGGACTCCTCCCTCTATTACGACACCGACATGCGGCGTCCCACGGCCCTCGTCATGGGCACCGAGTCCACCGGGCTCACCCCGCAGTGGCGACAGGCTGCCGACCGCCACATCCGCATCCCCATGCTCGGCCGTCTCGACTCCCTCAACGTCTCCGTCAGC
>CAMJRQ010000148.1 GCA_946408305.1 uncultured Prevotellaceae bacterium | reverse complement strand
TGAACAGCGACATCATCCACCTGCGTAAGCCCGACGCCCGCGACTGGGACGGCATGATGCACGTAAATCCGCAAGAGAAGGAGAAAGCCCTGGCTCTGCTCTACAATCCCCTGCCCCACGACATCACACGACAGATTACCCTGCCGCTCTACTACACCGGACTCTCCAGCAAAGCCCGCATCCGCCGCGAAGAGGGCAAGGCCAAGACTTACAAGCTGGATGCCCAGAAGAGCGTAACACTCTCCGTCACCATCCCCGCACGGGGCTACACCTGGTACGTCGTCGAATAACGAGAGCCCCCTCACGACAACTCTGAACTATGAACTATGGACTATGAACTATAAACTGCTACTGCCGCTGGCCTGCCTTTCGCTCGGGCTCGCAGCCCAGAACCCCATCGTGCCGCAGGGAGTCTACATTGCCGACCCCTCCTCGCGCGTGATGCCCGACGGACGTCTCTACGTCTACGGTTCCACCGACCTGGAGCCGCGCAAGTACTGCTCCAACATCTACCACGTCCTTTCCACCGACAACGCGCTCGAATGGAAGCTCACCCCCAACTCCTTCGTCTGGAACGAGACGCTCTATGCCCCCGACATGATGCACCACCGGGGCACCTACTACCTCTACTTCGACACTCCCAACGGCAACGAATACGTGGCCACCTCCAAGTCGCCCACCGGGCCCTTCGACCAAGCCGTGCAAATCGAAGGCCCCCGACAGATTGACCCCAACATCTTCATCGACGACGACGGCCAGGCCTACTACTTCTGGGGGCAGTTCTCCGCCAAGGGAGCCCGCATGAACCCCGACATGAAGACGCTCGACCTCTCCTCGATGCGCGACAGCATCCTCACCGAAGACGAGCACCACTTCCACGAAGGCAGCTACGTAATCCGCCGCGGACGATACTATTACTACATCTATGCCGACATCAGCCGCCGCGGACGCCCCACCTCGCTGGGCTATGCAATGGCAACATCACCCCTGGGCCCCTATGAATACAAGGGCATCATCATCGACAACTTCGGGTGCGACCCGGCCAGCTGGAACAACCACGGCTCCATCGTCAAGTTCCGCGGCCAGTGGTACGTCCTCTACCACCGCTCCACCCACAACTGCCGCGCCATGCGCAAGGCCTGCATCGAACCCATCCGCTTCAATTCCGACGGAACCATCCCCGAGGTCGAAATGACGTCGCAGGGCGCAGGCCGGCCGCTCGATGCCTTCTCCCCCATCACCGCCGACCGCTGCTGTTTCATGAAAGGCAACGTCCGACTGCGCCGCACCGAGTTCAGTCCCGACCGCGAGGAGCTCGGCGCCATCCGCTCCGGCGACCTGGCAGCATGGAAATACCTCGACTTCGGGCGAGGCACCACGCTCGTCACCATCCGCCTGCAGTCGCAGGCTGGCGGACAAATCCTGCTCCGCACCGACGGGCCCGACGGCCCTGTCGTGGGCACCATCCCGGTGTCCCCCGAAACCGCATGGACCGACATCCAGGCCCCAATCTCCGAAATCCGGGGCAAGCACGCCCTGTGGATGGAATTCGCCGGCAGCCTCCGGCTCAAGGAGAACGAAGAACTCTTCCGCATCGACCGTTTCACGTTTTCGCACAAGTAACACCACGACACATACAAGTAACATTAATAAAATAAGGTAAAAAGATTATGAAGACGAAGCACCTCCTGCTCCTCCTGGCCGCCGCACTCATTGCCGGCCAGCCCGCTCTGGCTCGCGAAAAGAAATCGAAAGCCCAGACCGAACAGACCGTTCAGAAGAAAGCATCCAAACAGAAGAAGCGCCTCTTCCGCAAGAAGAAGAACCAGCCCGAGAAGAAAGACTCGGTGAAGGTGGAAAAGCCTGCCATAGACCGCAACGGACTCTTCCACGTAACGAAGATGAAGAACGACTGGTTCTTCGAGATTCCCGATAGCCTCGTGGGCCGCCAGTTCCTCACCACCACGCGCTACACCAGCACGCCTGCCAACAGCGGCAAGTTCGGCGGCGAACAGGTGAACAGCAAGACCGTCTACTTCGAGACAGCCCCCGACGAGCGTCTCCTGCTGCGCGCCCATCTGCTCATCAATTATGCCGACACCACCCAGAAAATCAACCGAGCCATCACCATCAGCAATGAGAACCCCATCATCGGGTCCTTCAAGATTGAGAGCCACAAGGGCGGAGTGTATAAGATCAAAGTGAACGACTTCTTCAACCAGGACAACCCCGCACTGGGACTGCCTAAGTCGGTCAAGGACGGATTCGGCCTTCAGGGCCAGTTGGGCGACGCCTCGTACATCGAAGACATCAAGTCGTTCCCGCTGAACACCGAGGTGCGCCTCGTCAAGACGTTCAACGGAGGCAGCTCGCTGGCCGCCGGCCGCTCCACGGGCCGCACCACCCTTGGCCTCAACATCAGCTTCATCCTGCTGCCCGAGAAACCCATGATGCGCCGCTACTATGACCCGCGCGTGGGCTTCTTCACCGACCACTTCGCCAGCTACAGCGACGACCAGCAGCGCGTCGAGGGCAAGACGTTCGTCACCCGTTGGCGTCTCGAACCGCGCCCCGAGGACGTCGAGAAGATGCGCCGTGGCGAGCTCGTTGAGCCGCAGAAACCCATCATCTACTACATCGACCCCGCCACGCCCAAGCAGTGGCGCAAGTACCTCATCATGGGTGTCGAGGATTGGCAGGTGGCCTTCGAGAAAGCCGGATTCAAGAACGCCATCCAGGCCCGCGAGTGGCCCGAGAACGACACCACCATGAGCATGGAGGACGCCCGATACAGCTGCATCCGCTATCTGGCCAGCCCCATTGAGAACGCCTACGGCCCCAACGTCCACGACCCCCGCACCGGTGAGATTCTCGAGAGCCACATCTGCTGGTACCACAACGTGATGAGCCTCCTCCACAACTGGTACATGGTGCAGTGTAGCAGCATCGACGAGGCAGCCCAGAAGATGAACTACGACGAGGAGCTCATGGGTCAGCTCATCCGCTTCGTCTCGAGCCACGAGGTGGGCCACACGCTGGGCCTGCGCCACAACTTCGGCAGCAGTTCCACCGTGCCCGTTGACAGCCTACGCAACAAAGCATGGGTCGAGGCCCACGGCCACACGCCCAGCATCATGGACTACGCCCGCTTCAACTACGTGGCTCAGCCCGAGGACGGCATCTCGCACGTGGGCATCTTCCCCCGCATCGGCGAGTACGACCAGTGGGCCATCCGCTGGGGCTACACCCCGATGCTCGGTGCCAAGGACGAGGACGAAGACCACAAGATGCTCGAACCCATGACGGCCCGCGCACAGCAGAACCGCCGCCTCTGGTGGGGCGACGGCGAAGCCACACAGACCGACCCGCGCCGCCAGACCGAAGACCTGGGCGACGACCCCGTCAAGGCCAGCCACTACGGCATCCTCAACCTGCAGCGCCAGCTCAAGGCCCTGCCCCAGTGGACGCTCGACAACGAGAAAGACCTCTATTGGAACGACCTCGAGAACATGTACTACCAGATGCGGCGCCAGTTCCAGCGCTATTGCGGACACGTAGTGCGCTACATCGGCGGACACTACATTGACTTCCAGCCCAAGGGCTCTCAGGCCTCCATGTACCAGCCCACGCCCCTCGAACGCCAGAAGGCTGCCCTCAAGTTCATCGACGAGCAGGTGCTCCACGAACCACTCTGGCTGCGCGACCTCCCCTACGCCAACCGCCTCGCGGCCGACCCTAATGACCTCACCATCTACGTGGGCTCGGACATCATGTCGCAGCTGTTGAGCCGCGTCTATTCGCTCAACGACCTCTATAAGCCGCAGGAATTCCTCACCGACCTGTCCCGCCTCACCTTCTCCGAGGCCGACAGCCACAAGAAAGTGACGCCCTATCGCAAGGCCCTGCAGAACCAGATGTTCACTATCCTGCGCTCCATGTATTCGTCCTCCAACCCCGACGTCCGCCCCGCCTCGCTCTTTGTGCTCAAGCAGCTCGAGAAGAAGACCAAGGCTGCCAGCCAGAGCGCGCCCGACGCCGAGACACGTGCCCACTGGGCCAACCTCTACGACCAGATAGGGCAGCTGCTCACTTGGAAATAAGGAAAACCTCCCCCCTCCCCTCCCAAGGAGG
>CAMJRQ010000147.1 GCA_946408305.1 uncultured Prevotellaceae bacterium | reverse complement strand
TCCTTCTGCTACTGCTACTCTTCACCTCGACGACCCATGCCGAGCCGCTGAAACGCGTGCGCCCCGAGCGTGTGGGCATGGATTCCCACCTGCTGCTCCGCGCCGACTCGGCCATCGAGGATGCCATCGGCCGCGGGCGGATTCCAGGAGCCGTGTTGGCCGTGGTGCGCCACGGGCGGATGGCCTATCTGAAGGCCTACGGCGACCGCCAGGTGTGGCCCCAGAGAAAACCGATGACCACCGACGCCATCTTCGACATGGCCTCGTGCAGCAAGGCCATGTCGACCGCCATCGCCACGCTCATCCTCTGTGAGCGAGGCCAGCTGCGATTGCTCGACCCTGTGAGCCTCTACATCCCCGGATTTGAGGATTGGACCGCGTCCGACGGCGAGAGCACCCCCATACGCATCGAGCATCTGCTCACCCACACCTCGGGCCTGCCGGCCTACATCTCCCCTCCCGCCGACGGCCAACCCGACCCCGACGGGCTCATTCAGCGCATCTCCCATATCAAGCGCAAGTTCGCTCCCGCCTCCGATTTCTGCTACAGCTGCCTGAACTTCATCACGCTGCAGCGCATTGTCGAGACGGTGTGCGGCCGCTCGCTGCGCCAGTTTGCCCGTGAGAACATCTTCGCCCCGCTGGGCATGGGCCACACCGACTACATTCCCTGTGCGCCCAATGCCGAAGGCGTCTGGCAGAACACCGACCGTCCCTGCTGGGCCCGCGACGGCGAGAATTGGCGAGAACAGCTGGCTCCCACGGCCAAAGCCGGACCCGACAGCGTGTTGTGCGGCATCGTGCACGACCCGCTGGCCCGCATCATGAACGGCGGCGTGAGCGGCAACGCCGGGCTGTTCAGCACGGCCGAGGACGTGGCCATCCTGTGCGCCATGCTCCAGAACGAGGGCCAATGGAACGGACACCGCATCATGACTCCCGCCACGGTCCGACTGCTGCGCAGTGTGCCCCGCTTTGCCCAGCCCTTCGGTCGCACCATGGGATGGGACTCGCAGAGCGCCTACGCCTCGTGCAACGGCGACCTCTTCTCGCCCGAAACCTACAGCCACACAGGCTTCACCGGCACCAGCATCGTCATCGACCCCGTGGCCGACTGCAGCGTCATCCTGCTCGTCAATGCCGTGCACTTGGAGAACAGCTCGGGCATGGTGCGCCTGCGCTCCATCGTCAGCAACTTGGTGGCCGCCAGCATAAAGGAATGATTAACGCGATACAGAGCAAACACATATATATAAATAATAAATAAGGTAAAGAGAAACAATGGGTGGATTTTTTGGATTGGTCTCGCAGCACGAGTGTGCCAACGACCTCTTCTATGGAACCGACTATCAGTCCCACCTCGGCACGCGCCGCGGCGGTATGGTCACGTATAGCAACGAACTGGGCTTCCAGCGCAGCATACATAATCTGGAGAGCACCTACTTCCGCACGCGCTTCGAGCCCGAGCTGGACAAGTTCGTAGGCCAGGCCGGCATCGGCGTCATCAGCGACACCGACGCCCAGCCCATGCTCATGAACAGCCATCTGGGCCGCTTCGCGCTCGTCACCGTGGCCAAGATTAACAACCTCGAAGAACTGGCCAAGCAACTGCTCTGCGAGAACATGCACCTCTCCGAGTTCAGCAGCGGGCGCATCAACCCCACCGAACTCGTGGCGCTGCTCATCATCAAAGGGCGCGACTTTGTCGACGGCATCGAAAATGTCTTCCGCTCCATCCAGGGCAGCTGCTCCATGCTGCTGCTCACCGAGGACAGCATCATCGCCGCCCGCGACTCGTGGGGCCGCACTCCCATCGTCGTGGGCCGTCGCGACGACGCCGTGGCCGTCACCAGCGAGTCGTCGGCCTTCCCCAACCTGGGCTTCGACACCACGAAATACATCGGCCCCGGCGAGATTGTCCGCATCAAGGCCGACTCCATCGAGCAGCTGCGTCGCCCCAACCGGGGGATGCAGATTTGCTCCTTCCTGTGGGTCTACTACGGCTTCCCCACCAGCTGCTACGAAGGGCGCAACACCGAATTCGTGCGCAACGAATGCGGCCGCGTGATGGGCCGCGAGGACGACACCGAGGTGGACTGCGCCTGCGGCATCCCCGACAGCGGAGTGGGCATGGCCGTGGGCTATGCCGAAGGCCACGGATGCCCCTACCAGCGCGGCATCAGCAAGTACACCCCCACCTGGCCGCGCTCCTTCATGCCCGCCAACCAGCAGATGCGCAACCTGGTTGCCAAGATGAAACTCATCCCCAACCGCGAGATTCTGGAGGGCAAGCGCATGCTCTTCTGCGACGACAGCATCGTGCGCGGCACCCAGCTGCGCGACAATGCCAAGGAGCTCTTCGCGCTCGGCGCCAAGGAGGTGCACATGCGCATCGGCTGCCCGCCGCTCATCTACAGCTGCCCCTTCGTCAACTACAGCGCCAGCAAGAGCGACCTCGAGCTCATCACGCGCCGCATCATTCAGGACTTCGAGGGCGATGCCGACAAGCACCTCGAGGACTATGCCACCACCGATTCGCCCCAGTACAAGCGCATGGTGGCCGAGATAGCCCGACGCCTCAACCTCACTTCGCTGCGCTTCAGCAAGCTGGAGACACTCGTGCATGCCATCGGTCTGCCCAAGGAGTGCATCTGCACCCACTGCTTCGACGGCTCGTCCTTCCACACCCTCACCGAAGAAAACCCACCTCAAGAATAACAGCTATGAAGAAACTATTCCTCACGTGCCTGCTGGCAGCAGCGCTCACCTCGTGCCACACCGGCAAGGAAGCGGCCCTCAACGACCTCAGGCAGCTGACCGAGCAGATTGAGCAGAACGCCGCCGACTACGACCTCGACGACTGGCGCAGGGTTCAGAAGAAGTATGAACGCATCGACCACCGGCTCTCGAATCACGACTACTCGGCAGCTCAGTCGCGCGAGATTGGCCAGCTGAAAGGCCGCAGCCTGGGTGCCATCGCCAAAGGGCTGCTGGCCCGTGCCGGCAACCGTTTCATCGACGCCGTGAACCAGATTCAGGGCATCGTGGACGGCATTCAGCGCGCACTGGAACCATAGCGGCGGAAACACACCGCAGAGAAAAGCAAAACGCAACGTGGTGCGTTGGCCCGAGGAACACGTTCCTATGGGCTTCGTAACACGTTGCGTTTTGACCAATAGCTCATGCCGTAAACCCTTAAGGGTTTACGGCAAAACCCTTAACCCTTTTTGGGGAAACCCTTAGTCCTCGCACCGCCAAAGAACAACAGCCCCCGAAAGCATGCTGCGCTTTCGGGGGCTGTTAGATTTATTGCGGTCTTATATTCAGACGATTTGCTCGAGCTGTGAGACGTTGTCAGAGATTTCCTTGTCCGAGATTCTGTAGTCCTGCAGGTCGCCGTTGATAAACTGGTCGTAGGCCGACATGTCGATGAGTCCGTGGCCCGAGAGGTTGAACAGAATGACCTTCTCCTGGCCGCTCTCCTTGCACTTCTTGGCCTCGCGGATGGTAGCGGCGATGGCGTGGCAGCTTTCGGGAGCGGGGATGATGCCCTCGGTCTGGGCGAAGAGCATTCCGGCGCGGAACGACTCGGTCTGGGGAATGTCAACGCCGTGCATCAGCTTGTCCTTGATGAGCTGGCTGACAATCATTCCGGCACCGTGGTAGCGCAGGCCGCCGGCGTGGATGTTGGCGGGTTTGAACTGGTGGCCCAGCGTGAACATGGGCAGCAGGGGCGTGTAGCCGGCCTCGTCGCCGAAGTCATACTCGAACTTGCCGCGCGTCAGCTTGGGGCAGCTCTCGGGTTCGGCAGCGATGAACTCGGTGGGGCGACCTTCCTTGATGGTGTGACGCATGAAGGGGAAGGCGATTCCGCCGAAGTTGGAGCCTCCGCCGAAGCAGGCGATGACGATGTCGGGGTATTCGCCGGCCAGGGCCATCTGCTTCTCGGCCTCCAGGCCGATGATGGTCTGGTGCAGGCTGACATGGTTCAGCACCGAACCGAGCACGTATTTGCAGTTGGGCGTGGTGGTGGCCAGCTCCACGGCCTCGGAGATGGCGGTGCCGAGCGAGCCCGAGTGGGTGGGATTGACGGTCAGAATGTCCTTTCCGGCGCGGGTGGACATGGAGGGCGAAC
>CAMJRQ010000146.1 GCA_946408305.1 uncultured Prevotellaceae bacterium | reverse complement strand
GCATCAAGCTGATGCAGACCGAGGACGGACAAATCATTGAGCCCTATAGCATCAGCGCCGGGCTGGACTATCCGGGGACAGGCCCTATGCACTGCAACCTTTTTGAGACGGGACGAGCCACCGTTCTGCCCATCAACGACGACGAAGCGCTGCAGGCTGCGTTTGAACTGACCCGGCTGGAAGGCATCATCCCCGCGTTGGAGAGCAGCCACGCCCTGGCGCTCCTGCCCAAGCTGCAGTTTAAGCCTCAGGACGTGGTGGTGCTCACCGTGAGCGGCCGTGGCGACAAGGACCTAGATACCTATCTGAAAGCAAATGCCTTTAACAGTAGGCAAGCAGGCGAATGAACTTCCTGCTTGTCAACTAACTCAAATAGAAAATGTATAATTACCACGTCAAATCGAAACGCATTCTGGGCGACCTATGCACGCCTGTGAGCGTCTATCTGAAGGTGCGCGACGCCTATCCGCAGAGTGCTCTGATGGAGAGTTCGGACTATCACGGAGGCGAAAACGCCCGCTCCTTCATCGCCCTGCACCCGATAGCCAGCGTCAGCATAGAGCACGGGCTGGGCATCATGACGCTGCCCGACGGCTCACGGCGCAAGCGGCCCATCGGTGAGGACTATTCAACGGCGCAACTCATCAACGACTTCCTCGACCTCTTCACCCTCGAAGGCGACGATGCCAACTACTGCGGACTCTACGGCTACACGTCGTTCAACGCTGTGCGCTATTTCGAGCACATCGAGGTAAAAGACGAGACGCAGGCCGAGAACGATGCGCCCGACCTCCTCTATATCCTCTACAAGGACATTATCGTCTTTGACCACTTCCGAAACGAGCTGACGCTCATCGAGATGCTCTCCGAGGGCGAGGAGGACGATCTGGACCAACTGGAGCGCGACATCAACAGCCGCTCCTATCAGGCTTTCGGTTTCCGCCCCGTCGGCGACTGCTGGAGCACCCTCTCGGATGATGAACACCGCGAGAATATCCGCCGCGGCATTGCCCATTGCCTCAGGGGCGACGTCTTTCAGATTGTCCTCTCGCGACGTTTCAAACAGCGCTACGAAGGCGACGACTTCAAGCTCTATCGCGCCCTGCGCAGCATCAACCCCAGCCCCTATCTGTTCTATTTCGACTTCGGCGGCTTTCGCATCTTCGGCTCCTCGCCTGAGACACATTGCCGCATCGAGGGGCGTCGGGCCTACATCGACCCCATTGCCGGCACCACGCGCCGCACCGGCGATGCCGAGCAAGACCGGAAGAATGCCGACTTCCTACGCAACGACCCGAAGGAGAATGCCGAACACGTCATGCTCGTCGACCTGGCACGCAACGATCTGAGCCGCAACTGCCACTCCGTCCAGGTGGACTTCTACAAGGACCTTCAGTTCTACAGCCACGTCATCCACCTCGTCTCGCGCGTCAGCGGAGAGCTCGATGACGGTGCCGACCCGATTCAGGCCTTCGTGGACACCTTCCCCGCCGGCACACTGAGCGGAGCGCCCAAGGTGAGGGCCATGCAGCTCATCTCGGAATACGAGCCCCATTGCCGCGGAGCCTATGCCGGCTGCATCGGCTTCATCGGCTTCAACCGTTCGCTCAATCAGGCTATCACCATCCGCACCTTCGTGAGCCGCAACAACGAACTCTGGTTCCAGGCCGGCGGCGGAATCGTGGCCAAGAGCAATGTGGAATACGAACTTCAGGAAGTCAACAACAAGCTCGGGGCTCTGCGCCGAGCCATCGAAATGGCCGAAAAATTATGAAGGTAGCAATCATTGATAATTACGACTCGTTCACCTACAACCTGAGCCATCTGGTGAAGGAGCTTGGTGCCGAAGTGACGGTTCTGCGCAACGACCGTTTCGAGTTGGAGCAGCTCGAACCCTACGACAAGATTATCCTCTCGCCCGGCCCCGGCATTCCCAGCGAAGCCGGTCTGCTGCTCGACGTCATACGCTGCTATGCTGGTCGCAAGCCCATCCTGGGCGTCTGCCTGGGTCACCAAGCCATCGGCGAGGTGTTCGGAGGCCGGCTGGCAAACCTGAGCCAGGTGTACCACGGAGTGGCCACACCATGCCACATCACAGCCGAGGACTACCTCTTCGCCGGGCTGCCGCACGACATCGAGGTGGGACGCTATCATTCGTGGATTGTGGAACGCGAAGGCCTTCCCGCCGAACTCGAGGTTACCTCGGAAAGCGACGAAGGTCACATCATGTCGCTCCGCCATCGCAAGTTCGACATCCGAGGCATTCAGTATCATCCCGAGAGCATCCTGACCACCGAGGGACGCACCATCCTGAAAAACTGGTTACAACATGAAGACTTATCTGCTTAGACTCATCGCCGGCGAAACGCTCAGCCGCGAAGACACTCACCACATCATGCTGCGCATCACCGAGCAGGCCTACAACGAAAGCCAGATTGCAGCGCTGCTGATGGCCATCCAATCACGCGGAGCCACGGTCGACGAGATTCTGGGTTTCCGCGACGGACTGCTTGAGACGGGCAAATACATCCCCATTGACGAGCCGACGCTGGACATCGTCGGCACTGGTGGTGACGGCAAGAACACGTTCAACATCTCCACTTGTGCCTCGTTCGTAGTGGCCGGAGCCGGATATCGCGTGACGAAGCACGGCAACGGTGGAAGCTCGAGCGTGAGCGGAGCCAGCAATGTGCTCGAAGGCCACGGAGTGAAATTTACCGACGATGCCGACCGTCTGCGCCGTTCGCTCGACGAAGCCGGCATCTGCTACTTCCACGCTCCCCTCTTTGCCTACGGCATGAAGTTCGTGGGCCCCACACGTCGCGCCCTCGGCATCCCCACCCTCTTCAACCTCCTGGGCCCGCTCGTCAATCCCTGCCATGCCCGCTATTCGCTCCACGGCACGGCCAACCAGGCGCAGCTGCGGCTCTACACCAGCATCCACCAGCGCATCGGCGACCGATACGGCGTCATCACCTCCTACGACGGATACGACGAGATATCGCTCACCAGTGGTTTCAAGCTGAATTGCAACAACTTCGAGAACGTCTACACCCCGCTCGACCTGGGGCTTACCTACATCCAGCCCGAGGAAATCTATGGTGGCAACACGCCACAGGAGGCCATGCGCATCTTCGACAGCGTGCTCGAAGGCACCAGCACCGAGGCGCAGAAGAATGTCATCCTGGCCAATGCAGCCTGCGCCATCAGCATCATCGAGCCCAACTACCGCATCAGCCAGACCATCGAAATAGCGCGGGAAAGTCTCGAAAGCGGACGCGCCCTGCGTGCCTTCCGCAAGTTTGTCGAAATCAATTCTTGACGAACCATGAAAGACATTCTGGAAGAGATACTGGCCTGGAAAAAGAAGGAGGTAGAGATGCAGAAGGCCGAAATGCCACCTCGCACTCTCTACGCAGCTGTGGAGCAAGAGATGGATCATCTCACCGCCACCCGCAGCATGCGGGCCTCGCTTCTCGCATCGCGCAGCGGCATCATCGCCGAATTCAAACGCAAGAGTCCTTCGAAGGGATGGATTCGCGAGAGCGGACGGCCCGAAATCATCCCCGTCGGCTACGAGCGCGCCGGGGCCTCGGCCCTGAGCATCCTCACCGACGAACGCTACTTCGGCGGCTCGCTCCGCTTCATCGAGACAGCTCGCCCTCTGGTTCAGGCCCCCATCCTGCGCAAGGACTTCGTCGTCGACGAATACCAGCTCTTTCAGGCCCGTCACGCCGGAGCCGATGCCGTGCTGCTCATTGCCGCGGCGCTTTCGCCGGCGCAGTGCAAAAGCCTCATGCAGATGGCACGCCAGCTGCAACTCGAGGTGTTGCTCGAACTTCACGAGGAGCGCGAACTGGATTATGCCGCCCTTCAGCCCGACATGCTGGGCGTGAACAATCGTCATCTGGGCTCGTTCCACACCGACGTGCAGACTTCGTTCCAGATGGCATCGCGTCTGCCGCAGGACGCAGTCCTGGTCAGCGAAAGCGGCATTAGCAACCCCGCCACCGTGAGAACCCTCCGCCAGGCCGGATTCCGCGGATTCCTCATCGGCGAGCACTTCATGCGTGCCAAAAGTCCCGAAACAGCTTTGAAAGAATTCATTGATGAATATAAACATTTGGAAAAACTATGTAGTGAAAT
>CAMJRQ010000145.1 GCA_946408305.1 uncultured Prevotellaceae bacterium | reverse complement strand
GAGCAGCATCGCCCGGTTGAAGCGGAAGAAGCTCTCGCGCCGCAGCAACAGGGTGTAGGGCACATAGAGCAGCATCAGCACGAGTGCCGACTTGAGCGAATAAAGCAGCAGAGCAGCCATCACACCTCACCTCCCTTCTCCACCATGGCGAGCAGTTCCTGCACCTCGGCCGCCGACAGTTGCTCCTCGCTGACAAAGTAGTGCAACATGGAGCGCACGCTGCCACCGAAGAAATCCTGCTTCACCTCCTGCATCGTGCGTCGCGTGTACTCGGCTTTCGAGAGCAGCGGCACGTAGCGATGCGTCTTTCCCTGTCCCTTCTCCTTGTGGAAATCCAGGTAACCTTTCTCGTAGAGCACTTTCAGATAGGTGGCCACTGTCGTGTAGGCTGGCTTGGGCTCGGGCATACGCTCTATCACGTCCCAGGCACAAACGCTCCCGCCCACTTCCCAGATGATGTTCATCACCTGAAACTCCACTCTCGTCAGTGTGTCTTCCTTGCGTTTCATCGTTTCGTTTTTTGGGGGTTTCGTCGATGCAAAGGAAGGAAGTATTTCTGAATCTCGCAATACTTCGATATCTAAAAGTTTCGAGATTGCGCAATATTTAACATTTATTCGTAGTAATTCGTGCACGGAGAGGCAGAAATGTAAGAAAAAGTCCGTACCTTTACGGCGGAAACCAATAAGAATCAGCTTATGTACTCAAAACGCCTCTTCATGCTCTTTTGCGCCGCGATGATGATAGCCGGTGCCATGGCCCGCCCGAGAATCAAGAGTTGCCCTCTCGAGGGCTACAAGCTGGTGTGGAACGACGAGTTCCGGGGCCACAGCCTCGACACCGCCAAGTGGGTCTATCAGGAGGCCCGCGCCGGATGGGTGAACCACGAGCTGCAGACCTACGTCCGCGGCCTGTCGCCCCAGGGGCGCCCCACCGTCGAGCTCTCTCGCGGCACGCTCAAGATTCACGCCCTGCGCGAGGGCGACCGCGTCTTCTCGGGCCGCATCTACGGCCATCGCGGCGAGGGCTTCCTCTACGGCTACGTCGAAGCGCGCATCAAGCTGCCCGTGGGCCGCGGCACCTGGCCCGCCTTCTGGATGATGCCCGTGCGCCACGTCAAGGGCTGGCCCGCCGACGGCGAGATAGACATCATGGAGGAGGTGGGAGCCAACGCCAACTACGTCTCCTCCTCCATCCACTGCCGCGCCTACAACCACCCGCAGAAGACCCAGAAGACCCACGAGATGCTCTGCCCCACGGCCGAGAGCGACTTCCACGTCTACGCCCTCGAGTGGACGCCCCACTACATCCGCACCTTCGTCGACGGACACGAGCAGCTCTATTTCGAGAACGACCAGGCGGGCAACGACGACACCTGGCCCTTCCACACGCCCTTCTACCCCATCCTCAACGTGGCCTGGGGCGGCGACTGGGGCGGATACCGCGGCATCGACTGGGAGGCCCTGCCCGTGACGATGGAGGTGGACTACGTCCGCGTCTGGCAGAAAGAGAAGTAATCCCGGCCGAAGCAAAAAGCAGGCCGAAAAATTTGGAAACGGCCCTCTTTTGCCGTATCTTTGCAGCGCAGGAGAGAGCGTCAGAGAGGGAAAAACGAAAGATTATCCCCCGCCGGGAAACCATGGTTTTCCGGCGGGGGATAATTGTTTCCCGTCGTGCAATATTCGTTCCCCGTCGGGACGACGAGGTTTGCAGCGTGCCGCGGCGAGGAATGAGCGAGCGGAAAGAGGGGAATAGCCCGCGGAGGGCGGAAGTTTCTTTGGGGGTCAGGATGGGGCTCTCTGCTTGAGCCGCTCCTCCATGCGCAGCATCTCGTCGCGCAGCTGGGCGGCCTCGACGAAATCGAGTTTCTTGGCCGCCTCCTCCATCTTGCGGCGCGTGGCGCGGATGCTCCGCTCGAGCTGCTGGGGCGTCATGCGCTCCACGACAGGGTCGGCCACCATGGCCGTCTGGGGCTCGGGCTCGACGTAGGCGCGCACCTCGGCCTGCTGCCGGGCTTCGACGAGGGGACCCATCGTGCGGTCTTTGCGGATGGGCTGGGGGGTGATGTGGTGTTCCTGGTTATAGCGGAGCTGTTTCTCGCGCCGGCGGTTGGTCTCGTTGATGGTGCGGGCCATGCTGTCGGTGACGCGGTCGGCATAGAGGATGGCGCGGCCATTGACGTGGCGCGCGGCGCGGCCGACGGTCTGCGTGAGGCTGCGGTGGTTGCGCAGGAAGCCCTCCTTGTCGGCATCGAGGATGGCCACGAGGGAGACCTCGGGGAGGTCGAGCCCCTCGCGCAGTAGGTTGACACCGACGAGGACGTCGTAGACGCCGGCTCGGAGGTCGTCCATAATCTGCACGCGCTCGAGGGTGTCGACGTCGCTGTGGATGTAGGCCGTCTGGATGCCGTGGCGCTGGAGGTAGTCGGAGAGTTCCTCGGCCATGCGCTTGGTGAGGGTGGTGACGAGGGTGCGCTCGCCGCGCTCGCGGCGCTGCTGGATTTCCTCCATGAGGTCGTCCACCTGGTTCTCGGTGGAGCGCACCTCGATGACGGGGTCGAGCAGGCCGGTGGGGCGGATGAGCTGCTCGACTACGACGCCCTCGCTCTCGGCGAGCTCGTAGTCGGCAGGGGTGGCCGAGACGTAGATGACCTGGTTCGTCATCTCGCGGAACTCCTCGAACTTGAGCGGGCGGTTGTCGCGCGCGGCGGGCAGCCGGAAGCCGTATTCGACGAGGTTGTTCTTGCGGGCACGGTCGCCGCCATACATGCCGCCAATCTGCGGCACGGAGACGTGGCTCTCGTCGATGACCATGAGGAAGTCGCGGGGGAAGAAGTCGAGGAGGCAGTAGGGGCGGGTGCCTGGCTCGCGGCCGTCGAAGTAGCGGCTGTAGTTCTCGATGCCGGAGCAGTGGCCAAGCTCGCGAATCATCTCCACGTCGTAGGTGACGCGCTCATGGAGTCGCTTGGCCTCGAGCGGTTTGCCGAGCTCCTCGAAATAGGCCACCTGCTGGGCCAGGTCGTCCTCAATCTGGCGGATGGCAAGTTCCTGCTGCTCGTGGCTGGTCATGAAGAGGTTGGCGGGATAGATCTTATAGTCGTCGAAGCGGCCGAGGCGGTAGAGGCTGACGGGGTCGACCTCCTCGAGCGACTCTATCTCGTCGCCCCAGAAGGTGATGCGTAGCAGATTGTCGCTATAGGCCAGGGCTACGTCGACGGTGTCGCCCTTGACGCGCACCTCGCCGCGCGAGAGGGAGACGTCGTTGCGGACGTAGAGGCTGTCGAGCAGGCGGCGCAGAAGGTCGTTGCGGTCGAGGCGCTGGCCCTGGCGGAGCTCGATGACGTTCTCGTAGAAGGCCGAGGGATTGCCCATGCCGTAGATGCAGGATACGGAACTGACGACGATGACGTCGCGCCGGCCCGAGAGCAGGGCACTCGTGGCCGAGAGGCGCAGCTTGTCTATTTCCTCGTTGATGGCCAGGTCTTTCTCGATGTAGGTGTCGGTGGAGGGGATGTAGGCCTCGGGCTGGTAGTAGTCGTAGTAGCTTACGTAGTACTCGACGGCGTTGTGGGGGAAGAACTGCTTCATCTCGCCATAGAGCTGGGCGGCGAGCGTCTTGTTGTGGGAAAGGATGAGCGTGGGGCGCTCCACTTGGGCTATGACGTTGGCGATGGTGAATGTCTTGCCGCTGCCGGTCACGCCCAGCAGTGTCTGGGCCGGCAGGCCAGCCTCCACGCCCTCCACCAGCTGGCGGATGGCCTCGGGCTGGTCGCCCGTGGGCTGATACTTGGATGTCAGGTCGAACACGCTCATGGTCTTTCTCTTCGAATTTTGCGATAAGGAAACGTAAAGATACTGCGATTTTTCGACATGGCAACCCGATATATGAAGATTTTTGCTTAATTTTGTGCTCCGAATGAATTTCAACTATGAACTATAGACTATGAACTATAAACTGCTACTGGTAACCTGCGCCATGTCGCTCACGGCCGGCGCCCAGACTCTCGAGGAAAAGATTGCATCACTGCCGGTCTTCGAGGCGCTGGCCTCGGAACGCACACCCTTCGACTGGCTCGTCACGCCCGAACGCTCCTCGGCCGGCATCTATCGCTCGGCCGACGGGAAGAGCGTGGTGGTGGCCAACGGCATGGTGTGGCGCACACTGCGCATCG
>CAMJRQ010000144.1 GCA_946408305.1 uncultured Prevotellaceae bacterium | reverse complement strand
AAACCCTTAAGGCTTTTTCTGGCGGCTGACTTCCTGTATTATCTGCTCCTCCTCCGTGGTGCGCTGAATGATGGATTGCTTCCAGAGCGAGGGGTCGTGGCCCACCAGCTGGATGGCAAAGAGCAGATTGTTGGCGGCAGGCATGGCAAACATGTTGTAGAAGCGGGCGTTCCGCACCCTGAAAGCCACCAGACGGGCCTTCGTGTCGGCATACCGGAAGTTGCAGTGGATGGCGGCCGGCTCGGTGAAGCCGTGCGAACGGTCGTAATCAATGTGCAGGTGGACATTCGCAGGCATCAACTTCTCCTCGTCCTGATGGTATTCTTTGATGGCGAAGCCCTCCAGGTCGCCGTCGAAGGCCAGCAGCGAGAGCGATTTTTTCTCCACAAAGAGTGTCCCCGACAGGGCGAGCGAATCGGAGGTTGTGGCCTGGCTGGCGCGAATCATCTTCTCGGCGGCGGCACAGGCCCAGGGGTTCACACGAATGTGAATCTTGTAGATATCTTCGCTCTC
Source organism: uncultured Prevotellaceae bacterium (assembly GCA_946408305.1). The sequence continues at coordinate 3,713 of CAMJRQ010000144.1, read as the reverse complement.
CTCCGACGTGAGCAGCTGGCAGGAGAAGCTCCGCCCGTCGAGGTCGCCAATCTGGCGGGCCCAGGGGGGAAGCGGGAGATTCAGCCGCTCGGATATCGGGGGCTGGAACTTGATGGGGATGAGGGGGCCGAGCTGGAGGAGTTGGTGGAGGTTGGAGTGTGTGAAGTCGGAGGCTCGCTCGATGCCGTCGGCACTGGCCCGGCGGAAATACTTCCCGCTCAGGATGCCGATGTCGCGCAGATTGACGGCCGAGTAGGCCTTGAAGAAGGCTTCCATCACCTCGAGCCCCACGGAGTCGCGGCACGTCAGTCTGAAGAAGTAGTTCCGCTCCTGCCAGGCATGGCGCTTGTGCTCCCGGTTCAGTTTCTTGATAACCTTCAGGAGGATGTGTTCCACGGGTATGACCGTCACCTCGCGTAGCGTGGCTGTCATCGGCTTCAGCGAGACGACGTCGGGAAGCTGGTCGGCCTTGATGCGCTGGGGTACGTAGCCGATGAAGGAAATGCGCAGCACGTCGTCGGCCTCGGCTATCAGCGTGAAGTTCCCCTCCTGATTGGTCAGCGTCCCGCGCTTTTCCGACACGTAGACGCTGGCATAGGGCAGCACCTCGCCCGTCGCAGCGTCCACCACGCGGGCCCTGCAGAGCAGCTGTGCCCGGGCGGAAAGGGCGAAGGCCCCAATCAGGATTATGAACCACAATGAGCGCATCTCGTTCAATCTCATAACCTCAAAAACTTATGCCATCGCCACTCAGAATCTGCCCTTTCTCCGTGAGCCCCTCGAGCGAGACGCTCATCTCGTTCTCCCGGCCGTTGTTGTAGAAGGTGACGGTGGCCTGCCCGCGCTCGTCTAACTTCAAATCGGGGTTCCAATAGAGTGTGCGGCGATAGTCTTTCACCTCGGGCAGCGGCCGTGTCTCGTAGCGGGGGTGATAGAAATCTTCGCAGACGTTGTAGCCGGGCTGCACGTATCGGCGGTCGCGCGAGGTGCGTCGCTGTCCGTCGTCGGGCAGAGGTTCCAGGTTCACCGTCACCGAGGGCTGGTCGGCTGCCTGGTAGCGGCGGTCTCCCTCCCTGCGCGGAGCATAGTCGCTGTAGACGGCCACGCGGTAGAGGTTCTGCAGATGGTTGTAGCGGTGTTGCACGTAGGGCGTCATGTTCTGGCTGAAGTTCTTGCCGTCCCACCGCCGCTCGAGGTCGTAGGAGCGCTTCACGCCCATCTCCCCGATATAGAGGCGAGCCACGTTGGTCACGAACGACAAGGCGCCGGCATACCACGCTGGCGAGAGGCCGGCATCAACCGTCTGGTTGAAGGCGTCGTAGGCATCGACCACCAGAACAGGTTTCGAGAGGTCGAGGGCCCGCAGTCCGTTCCTGTTGCCACCCACCACTACGTCCGACATCTGCCCCGTTCCGTCCTCGAAGCGGATGCGCTGGCCTGCGGCCGTGCCTTGCTCGCTGCGCAGATGTTCCTGATAGTAGCTGTAGGGGGCCACGTAGCGCGGATGGAAGGGCTTGATGCGCACGCTGTAGTCCGGATAGTCATCCGCATCCGCCGAGAAGGTCGGCTCGGCCTTCTGATAGGCAGCCAGATACATGTAGTAGGGATGGTTGCTGTGAGGCCCCTGCAGGGCAAAATTCCCTTCATTGGTGACGGCCTCGAGCGCGGCTGTGCCGTTCGTAGCAGCACCGGGCTGCACGAATTCGGCTCTCACCTTCACCTCGCCCTTCAGGCTGGCGAGCGACTGAAACTCGCTGGGGTCGGCCTTGGTCGTAGAATAGAGGATGGTGTCATTAGCATAGGCCTTGCGCGGCCCTTTCAGCACGGGCAGGTCTTCGAGGAAGGGGTGTCCCTGCGGTTCTTCTGGTTCCGACGTCATGTCTTCGGTCATGTTGTTCCCGAGGTCCGTCGTAATCTTCGTCTCGCCGGTGCGTGCCTTACGTTCCATGAGCGCCAGCGGCTCCCTCAGATTGGGGCCGCTGCTGCCGCCGCTCGCCTTCTTCTTCGACTTCGACGTCCCCATCTTCGTCTCCATCAGCATCAACCTGTATGCGTCCATCGTCTGGGTATAGAAATAATCCTCCTGGTCGAGAGGGTCATAGCGCGAAACGTCGCCGCGAATGACGGGAAACTGTTCGAAGGGCTCTGTCACGGTGGGGCCTGCCAGCTGGTCCTCCCAGCGGAAACGTCGCCAGCCCTGCACCATGAGCAGCAGGTCGAGCGCCGTGCGGCGTTCCTCGTCGTCGGTCTCGAAGTAATAAAGCGGGTCCTCCACGAAACCGCGTATCTGACTGCTGAGCAGCAACTCCGTGAGCATCGTTCCGTTGTCGTTCACCGGGTCGGAGAGCGCTTTGTCGCGCACGGCCACCGAGACGGTGCCCGCCTGCGGAGCCTCGACGTGCAGGGTGACAGGCGCAAAAGGTTCGCCCTTCGTGGGCAGACCAGTGACCCGCACGTTGGAAAGTCGGAGGCTGTCGTGCCGGACGAAGGTGAGCCGGTCTGCCAGCACCCGTCCCCGATGGTCAAAGAGCGTCAGCTGCGCCACCCCGTCGGGCAGGTCGGACGTATCCAGCGTCAGCTGCTCCCCATCCACCTTTGCCTCGCTGTGGCGCACGATGCCGTTCATCATCAGCGTGAGTCCCAGCGGCTCCTGGCCGAGGCCCTGGCGGCGAATGCCTATGTGGAGCTGCCCGCCGGTCTGCTCCACGCGCATGGCAGCCCCCTTCTTCTCCACCTTCGGGAACTCCGCGCGGGCGACATTGTCCGTGCCCCACCGGAATTCGGCGGTATAGCTTTCGCCGGGCTGGCATGCCATTTCCACCACGCCTCGGCCACGATTCACGGTGCGCCCCTCGGCCACCACGTTGTGCTTCGAGTCATAGACGCGCAGCTGTCCGTCAAGCCATTCTCCCTCCATGCTGTTGGCCTCAAAGGCGATGCGCTGGGCGCCACCTTCTATCAGCGAACCGCCCTCGGGATACAGCCCCACCTCGGCCTCGGGTTTCTCGGGCTTGATGCGCGAATAGCGGCGCAGGGGGCGCAGGGTCATCGTGCGGTCATAGCTGCCCTCCTGCTGCGGCTTGTCGTAGAGGGGGAACACGCGGCTGTAGAGTTTGTCGTAGTCGCGGAAGAAGTCCTTCGCCATGTCGGGCCGCAGGAACCATTTCTCGGCGAAGTCGCTGTGCGGATGCTCTGTTGCGCCCCAGTTGAGCTGCCAGCGGGTATAGGCCCGCAACTCGTAATAGCCGGCATAGAGCGTGTCGTGCAGGCAGATGGTTCCGGCCGCCTGTCCGTTCCTGAGGCGCAGCGTCTGGCGTTCGGCCAGATAGCCGTCCTGGTTCAGCAAATCCACATAGAGCACTCGGCTGATATCGGAGGGCGTGCCGCGGTCGCTCCTCGTCACGTATGCCTTGTAGTAAAGCGTGTCGCCCAGAAAGTAGCATGTGTTGTCCATGTGGACGAACACAACCTCCTGTGGATAACGGAGCCCGGACTGACTCACCCGCTCAACGTAGGATTGCAGAGAGTCCTCGGCCACGCTCCCGGAGGCGTTGTGCCCCACCATACGGCCGGACAACAGGAAGGACACGGCCAGGCAGCAAAAGTATTTCAGGCTTGTCATACTCAAATCGTTTTTCCGTTGTTTTTATTGCTCCGCCGGCAAAGGTACGACAAAAACAAAAAATCCCGCAAATAAATTATTCGACAAAATT
>CAMJRQ010000143.1 GCA_946408305.1 uncultured Prevotellaceae bacterium | reverse complement strand
CAGTCCAGGAAGAACAGGTGGCCGACCAGCGCGAGTTCACCGAGGAGGAGCAGGAACTGGCCAAGTTCTCGCGCCAGGTGCTGGCCTCGACCGAAGACGTCTGGACAAAAGTGTTCAAGCAGATGGGCCAGACCTACACACCGCCCACGCTGGTGCTCTTCACCGGCAGCGTGAACTCGGCCTGCGGCCAGGCAAGCGCCTCCGTAGGGCCCTTCTATTGCTCGGGCGACCAGAAACTCTACATCGACCTCTCGTTCTTCACCGACATGAAGAAGCAGCTCGGGGCCGACGGCGACTTCTCCTACGCCTACGTCATCGCCCATGAGGTGGGCCACCATGTGGAGAACCTGCTGGGCACGCTGAACGACGCTCACGCTCAGATGAGCCGCACGAACAAGGTGGAAGCCAACAAGATAAGTGTGCGTCTGGAGCTGCTGGCCGACTACTACGCCGGCGTCTGGGGCCACCACGAGAACGCCGCCTTCGGCTCGCTCGAGGCAGGCGACATCGAGGAAGCCATCGACTGCGCCCAGAAGATTGGTGACAACTACCTCCAGAAGAAAGCCCAGGGCTACGTCCAGCCCGAATCCTTCACCCACGGCACCTCGGCTCAGCGCATGAAGTGGCTCAAGAAGGGACTCGAGACGGGCGACATGCGCACCACCACCTTTGGCATAAGCGAAGACGCACTCTAAGAAAAAAACTCCTCACGCTGACATGAAACGACACGCACTACTATTGGCCGCGGTGTGGCTCGCAGCATCCTCGGCCCTGGGAAAGACAGAGATATCCATCGCTACGCAGCACACACAGCTCGTCCTGCAGGTGAAGGACGACGGCCGGCTCTATCAGACCTATCTGGGCGAACGCATCGAGGGCGTCGACGACCTCTCGCTTTTCAACATGCCCCGCATGAGCCGCTCCCACGCCATGGGGCGCGGCTTCGAGGTCTATCCCGTCCTGGGCACCGAGGACTTCGGCGAGCAGGCGCTTGAGATAACCCACGCCGACGGCAACCCCACCTCGGTGCTCCGCTACGAGAGCCACGAGCAGACGGCTCGCGACGGTTTCACCGAGACCGTCATCCGCCTGCGCGACGAGGTCTATCCGCTGAGCGTCACCCTCCACTACGCAGCCTACACCCAGGAGGACATCATCCGCCAGTGGAGCGAGATAAAGCACGACGAGAAGGGCAAGGTCTATCTGGGCCGCTACTATTCCTCGATGCTCTATTTCGAGGATGAGAGCTACCATCTGACCCAGTTTGCCAGCGACTGGGCCAAGGAGATGCAGATGAGCAGCCAGCAGCTCCAGTTCGGCAAGAAAGTCATCGACACCCGGCTGGGGGCCCGCGCCGCCATGTTTGCTCAGCCCTTCTTCGAGGTGGGACTGGGCGGCCCCGTGCGCGAGGAGGAAGGCGCCGTGCTCATGGGTACGCTGGGCTGGACGGGCAACTTCCGCTTCACCTTCGAGGTGGACAACAACGGCGCGCTGCGCGTCATCTCGGGCATCAACCCCGACGCCTCGCGCTATCTGCTGCCCCGCGGAGAGGTGTTCCGCACGCCCGACTTCATCTTCACCCTCTCACCCTCGGGCCTGGGCGAAGGGAGCCGGCGCTTCCAACGATGGGCGCTGCGCCACCAGCTCTGCATGGGAGAGGAAGACCGCATGACGCTGCTCAACAACTGGGAAAACACCTACTTCAGCTTCAACGAGGAGAAACTCGCCCAGCTCTGCGGCGAAGCCAAGTCGCTGGGCGTGGATCTCTTCCTGCTCGACGACGGATGGTTCGGCAACAAATATCCGCGCAGCAACGACCGCGCTGGACTGGGCGACTGGGAGGCCACGCGCGAGAAGCTGCCGGGCGGGGTGCCTGCCCTCGTCCGTGCGGCAGGCGAGCACGGAGTGGAGTTCGGCATCTGGATTGAGCCCGAAATGGCCAACCCCAAGAGCGAACTGGCCGAGAAGCACCCCGACTGGCTCATCCGGCTCCCCGAGCGCGAGACCCGCTACATGCGCAATCAGCTGGTGCTCGACCTGTCGAACCCCGAGGTGCAGGACTTCGTCTTCGGCGTCGTAGACCGCCTGATGCAGGAGAACCCGAAGCTGAAATTCTTCAAGTGGGACTGCAACTCGGCCATCACCAACGTCTATTCCGTCTACGAGAAAGACCGCCAGGGCAACCTCTACGTCGACTTCGTGCGCGGGCTCTACAACGTCCTGCAGCGCATCCGGCAAAAGTACCCCACCCTCTACATGATGATGTGCTCGGGCGGCGGCGGACGCAGCGATTTCGAGGGGCTGCGCTACTTCACCGAATATTGGCCCTCGGACAACACCGACCCTGCCGACCGCCTCTTCATCCAGTGGGGCTACAGCCATTTCATGCCCTCCAAGGCGATGTGCGCCCATGTCACCAACTGGAACAGCCAGGCCTCGGTCAAGTTCCGCGTCGATGTGGCCTTCTCCTGCAAGCTGGGCTTCGACATCGGGCTGAAAGGCATGCAGGAGCGCGACCTGAAGTATTGCCGCCAAGCCGTGGCCGAATACAACCGGCTCAAACCCCTCATCTTCAGCCCCAACCTCTTTCGGCTCTATTCGCCCTACGACGGCCCCCACTGCGTGCTCCAGCGCGTCAGCGACGACCGTTCCCACTCGCTCCTCTTTGCCTACGACATCCGCCCGCGCAGCATCGAGAAAGTGGTGCCTACCCGCCTGCGCGGCCTCGACCCGCAGAGCCGCTACCGCGTTCGCGAAATCTGCCTCATGGAAGGGCAGAAGAGCCGCCTCTCCTGCCACGACCGCGTCTACTCGGGCGACTATCTGATGAAGGCCGGCCTCATGCTCCTCAGCACCGGCAACCTGGTGAGTCACATCGTCGAGCTGACAAAAGAATAAGAGAGACCCATAAACCTGTCAAATGCAAGCGCCCTTCTATCTTCAAACAGACGGAAGGGCGCCTTCTTTTTGCAGAACCACCGCATCACTGCGTCAGACCGCAACGAGGCGAAACAGGATGCCGCCTCCTTTTATTAACCAAAATTATTTCACATTCAAGCCATAGGAATATTTGGTGAAAAAGAAAAACCGCCGTATCTTTGCGATGGTAAACTGTTGTGCATTGACGGGTTCGACGGCTCTTCTTTGTGCTCCTATAACTTATTTTTCACTCTTTCGAGTGCAAAGATAGGCATTTTGAATATAATAACATTCATTTTGTCTGTTAATATTTGTTAAGGTTGTGCGAAAAGTTTGCCCTGTCAACCCGTTGAAATGTGCCATATTTTTATATTTCAACAAATTGCTAAGGAATGACAGAAGCAGATGTTATTGGCCGTATAAATGACTTTAGGAAAGAGAACGGGACGACAAAAGCGGAAATGAGTCGCGAACTATGCATGGATGCAGGCACGCTCGGCAACATTTTGAATGGGCGACGAGGCATACCATCGGAGCTGCTCGTGAGGTTCCTTGAGGTATATCCCATGGTGTCGGCCGAATGGCTCATGAGAGGCGAAGGCAACATGCTCCGCACACAACCATCCGGCATGACAGAGACAGAGAATGCTGCCATCAACCGATTGATTACGTTGCTTGAAGAAAAAGACAAGCAAGTTGACAGGCTGACCCAACTGCTTGCCAAGAAATAACCGAAGAACGCCACCCTCCCCCGTAGCGGAAAGGGTGGCGCTTTTCGTTGACCGACAGATTTCATCCGGATTCGCAGGGCGGCCTCAGTAGTTCAGAAGATTTCCGGGCTTGGTTGGCTATCACCCCACAAAAGCAACGCGAGCCGCGCTTCACAGCGCAGCTCGACATAATTGGGCAGAAGCCCTCTTTTATTAACCAAAATTATTTCAGTTGAGCCGGAACACCATTGGGATGTAGAAGTCGGAGCGCACGGCATGGCCCTGTTCGTCGCGGGCCGGCGTCCACCGAGGCATGCTCTGCAGCAGTCGGACGCCCTCGGCTTCGAACAGGTCGCCCAGATCATCACCAGCCTTGGGTTGTTCGGTGGCGCCGGGATTGTCTTTCCGATACAGCTCCGCATCGGCTTGCGACAGTTTCTGCCCTGCCCCACGCACTTTCTTGACGTTCGACAGGCTGCCATCCTTCTCGATGACGAAATGGAAGATGGTTCGCCCTTGCACGCCAAAGTACTGGCACAGCTTCGGATAGTGCACGTTCTTTTGGAGGAACTTCATTAGTTCGACGTCGCCTCCGGGGAATTC
>CAMJRQ010000142.1 GCA_946408305.1 uncultured Prevotellaceae bacterium | reverse complement strand
CGGTGCTCATCGCCACCGGGCGTGCAGCCAATGTGGAGACCCTCGGCACGCCCGAGACCCTCGCCTCCCTTGGCATCCACACCGGCCGCCGTGGCATTCAGGTGGATGCCGAAACCTTCCAGGCCGCGCCCCACATCTATGCCATCGGCGACGTCAACGGGCGGCAGATGCTGGCCCATGCGGCCGAGGCACAGGCCCATCGGGTGGTGAACCACATCCTCAGCCGTCCCGATCGCCGACGCTTCGACATCATGCCGGCGGCTGTCTTCACCACGCCCGAAATGGCTTCGGTGGGACCGACAGAGGAGCAGCTCAAGGCCGAAGAACGCCTCTTCGTGGTGCACAAAGCCACCTTCCGCGCCAATGGCCGTGCGCTCTGCATCGGTCAGACCGAGGGCTTCGTGAAGCTCATCACCGACACGGCAGACCGCCTCTTGGCGGCCCACATACTTGGGCCGCAGGCCGCCATGCTCGTGCAAGAGGTCACGGCCTACATTCAGCTTGGAGCCACCTTGCAGCAACTGCGCGACACGGTGCACATCCATCCCACCCTCTCCGAGGTGCTCACGACGGTGGGCTGAGGCGAGGGGGTTGAGAATGATAAAACAAAAAGAGCAGCATCGGCTGCTCTTTTTTTTATTTACATATTGAACCCAGCCAGCCTGACTTTTCTCTGACATTTCTTTCTCTCCCGTTTGCATCGGAAGTCGACCTGAGGTGGAACAACGTGGAGCTTTGGGCAACGCAACACGTTGTTTTGGGCAACGCAACACGTTGTTCCGTCGCGAGAATGCCGTTATCCCGGCCCTAACCTCGGTTTGCTCAAGAAAAACCGAATTTTGGAAATGCTGATAATCAACCGGTTATTTTTTTGGGGGGTTGCTAAAGCCCGCCGAAATCCGACTTTCTGTCATGAAAATCCGACCATTTGCTAAGGATTTTTGCCCACCCCTCCGAGGGGTTGAAGTGGGCTTACGGTAAGGAATCTTTATATTGACGGGGTGAAAAAACTTTGCAGCGGCATCGTCACAGACTGGCGCGGCGGAACTCGGAGGCCGTCATGCCCATGAGTTCGCGGAAGACGCGGTTGAAATTGCGCTGCGTGAAGAACCCCGATGCGAGGGCTATGTCCGCGACGTTGCGCTCGGGATGCTGAACGAGCAGGGTGCAGGCGTGCGCGATGCGCTTCTCCGAGACGTATTCGGTGAGCGGGCGGCCTCCGAGACCTTCGCGCAGGACGGGTGTGAGCGCGTTCTTGCTGAGCCCCATGAGGCGTTGCAGCTTCTCGCGCGAGAAGTCGGAGTCGAGATAGACGTGCTCGTGGTTCATCAGGTGGTCCAGCCGTGCCAGGTGCTGCTCCATGTCGGGGAGCCGATGGAGGGCAGCTTCCTGTCCGGCCTGTGGCGCGAGGTGCTCTTCGTGCGGGGCGTGGGCCGTGTCGGGCCGGGCGGCTTGCTCTCCGGCGTCCTCCATGCGCTTGATGTACTTCACCAGCATGCGGTTCTTGTAGCGTATCTCGCGGTTCTTGCCGCGCAGCACGTTCAGCAGCAGCAACAGGACCAGCAGGGCGGCCGCGGCCACGGCCAGCAGGGTGAGGTAGTAGCGGTTTTGCATCTGCCTTCGTGCCAGCTCGGCCTCCTTCTCGTGCACCTGGTAGAGAGTGGCCATGCGGAGCCCTTCGTGGAGGCTCTCGCGGTTGAGGATGCTGTCCGTCACCTGCATCTGCCGCTGCCGCATGTCGTTGGCTCGGGCGTAGTCGCCCAGCTTGGCGTAGCTGATGGCCAGCATGCCCAGCACGTCGTTGTATCGCTCGCAGATGGTGTCCTTGTGTTCCCAGTAGCCCTTGCTCTCCTCGAAGCGCTCGAGCAGTTTCTCGTGCATGCCGGCGGCGTTGTAGTAGTCCAGGATGGCCTGCCGTCCGCGTGTGCTGTGGGCAAAGGCGGTGCCGTAGTATTTCTCCTCGTAGGCCTTGGCCTCGGCCGTGTGGCCCAGAATGGCATGGAGATAGGCCATGCGGGCGAAGGTGAGTCCGCGCATGATGTTGAGCCTCATGCTGTCCTGTGGCAGGAGCTCGTGGGCCTGCAGCTCCTGGATGACCGTCTCTCGCTCGCGGCCGATGAGTATGGCGCGTTCGGGGTTGTCCTTCTCCAGACAGTCCATCGTCTGCCCCATGGCGTAGGAGAGCTGCCAGCGGTCGGCCAGGCTCTTGCGCGGGCGCAGCCCTGCGATGCTCTTCTCGAGGTAGGAGAGCCCGCGCGCCTTGTCGCGCATCCAGTAGAGTCCGGTGCCCATCATGGTTTCGAAGGCGAGGAGCGAGGTCTGGTCGCCCACGCCATCGGCCAGCGGAGCGCCCTCCATGCAGTATGTGATGGCTTCCGAGGCGTAGCCCAATGTGAGCAGCCGCGTGGCCAGGAAGAGGAGCTCGTTGATGTGGCGCTGCGGCACCAGGCGGATGGAGTCGTAGGCCAGCGTACGGCGGCTGTAGATGACGGCCGAGTCGAGGTCGAAGAACGTCTGGGCCATGATGCGCGAGCGCAAGCTGTCGGCCCGCCAGTCCTGAATGAGCCCCTTGCGCTGGGCCTGGTCTATCTCGTCCAGCATGTGGCGGATGGAGGCCAGGTCCGTGGCGTCGATTTCCGTCATCCACGTCTGTGTCCGCTCCATGGGTGGCAGCAGACCTGCCTCAGGTTCGTTGCCGCCGGAGCAGGCTGCCCAGACGAGCAGGCCGGCCAGTGCGCGGCCGATGATTGCAAGGGGTCTTCTCATACTTGTCTCTTCCACTTTTGCTGTGCAAATGTACGAAGATTTACGGATTCCATTGTGCTTTTACAGCTAACAATTTATTCCCAATTGCTCAATAGCGGTTTCTTTCTTAACTCATAACTCTTAACTGTGCACTATGCACTCTTAAGCCCTCCCGGCATTGTGGGACAGATTGTCCCCGATGGAGGACAAATCATCCCGCGCGCGGTATTTTGAAAGGTAAATTTTGTTCCAAATTGAAATCTTTTATAAATTTGCACAGCAAAAGTGGAAATATTGTACCGCACAATGATTACAAAGTCAAACATTCCGTTGTTCCGCCGCCTGCTGCTTGCGGCCGGCCTCCTGCTCCTCCTGTCTGCCCGCTCGGCGGCCTGCACCTCGGTCATCGTATCGGGCCGTGCCACCAAGGACGGCCGCCCCATGATTTTCAAGCACCGCGACACCAGTGCGGCCAACAACGTCATGGTGCTCGTGCAGGGCGAGCGCTATCGCTATCTGGGCATCACCGGCGCCTCCGACACGAAGCCGCGCAACATCTGGGGAGGCCACAACGAGGTGGGCTTTGCCATCGTCAACACCGCCGCCTACAACCTGAACGGCTGCAAGGGCGACGACTCCGACCACGACGGCTGGCTCATGCGCCGCGCATTGGAAGTGTGCCGCACGCAGGCCGACTTTGAGCATCTCATCGACACGCTGCCCAAGCCCCTCAACGTCAACTCGAACTACGGAGTGCTCGACGCCGAGGGCGGCTGCGCCTACTACGAGACGGGCGACCAGGGCTTCGTGAAGTTCGACGCCAACGACCCCCGCGAGGCCCCCGACGGATACATCGTGCGCACCAACCATGGCATGACGGGCTGCCGCGACATCGACAGCGGCGTGGAGCGCTACATGGCCATCAGCGACTTCATGGCCCAGGCCTTGCGCGAGGGCCATATCGACTGCGAATACCTCGTCACCCAGATACCCCGCTACCTCACCCACGGGCTCACCAAGCAGAACCTCTACGACCAGCTGCCCAAGAATCGCGACGACGTGCGCCTCATCCACTTTGCCGACTTCATTCCCCGCTATCTGAGCTCCTCGGCCATCCTCGTGCAGGGCATTGCCCCCGGCGAAGACCCCCTGAACACCGTCAGCTGGACCAACATCGGGTGGCCCTGCGGCTCGGTGACCATCCCGCTGATGATGCGCGATGGCGTCGCGCTGCCCTCCATCGTCGTGCGTGGCGACGACGGCAAGTCGTGGATTTGCACCCGCTCCATCGAGCAGAAGCTGAAAGTATTCTGCCTCACGCGCGGCAACAAGCGCGACTACATCGACCTCTCCAAACTCATCAATGCCGACGGCACCGGCATCGTGCAGCGCATCATGCCACTGGAGCGCGAGGTGCTCAAGCGGGCACGCAAACCTCTCCAACATGCGCGCAAGGACAAGTCCGACACGCAGGCCCTGAACGAATACTAC
>CAMJRQ010000141.1 GCA_946408305.1 uncultured Prevotellaceae bacterium | reverse complement strand
GACACCTTTACGGAGGCGAAGAAGGACGAGTGGGACAGCCGCCTCGCCCGCGTCTTCAACCGCGGCTTCTGGGACGGCTACTACCTGGGCCAGACGCTCGGCGAATGGAGCAACGTGCACGGCTCGATGGCCACCGAGCGCAAAGTCTACGTAGGCCGCGGCATCCGCTACTACTCGAAGCTCCGCGTGGCCGAGTTCAAAATCGAAGCCGCCACCCTGAGCGTGGGCGACAAGATTCTCGTCACCGGCCCCACCACCGGCGCCCTCGAGACCAAAGTCCGCGAAATCCGCTTCGACCTCCGCCCCGTGCAGACCGCCCTGCAGGGCCAGCACATCAGCATCCCCCTCGACACCAAAATCCGCCCCAGCGACAAGCTGTTCAAGTTGGTGGAGGAGTGAAAATCATTGCACTATGAACGAGGATAAGAATTTCTTGCGGCAGGACAATAATTACCGGACGCTGAAGGCGTTTCAGAAGGCAGAGTGCATCTATGACGTGACGTACTTTTTCGCCCATAAGTTCCTTAAGTCTGGCGACCGCACGATTGACCAAATGATTCAGGCTGCCCGCTCGGGCAAACAGAATCTGGCCGAAGGGAACATAGACGGCATAACGTCGCGGGAAATGGAGCTGAAGCTGACCAACGTCAACCGTGCTTCCCTGCACGAACTCCTTCTTGATTACGAGGACTATCTGCGTGTCAGGGGGCTCGAACAATGGAACCACGAAGACCCTCGATGCAAGCAAACCCGCGCGTTCTGCAAGACTCATCTTGATTCGGCCATCTACCGGGATAAGATTCGTGAGCGCTCCGATGAGACCATAGCAAACATTGCCATCACCCTCATTCACCAATGCGACGTGCTCATCCGCGGGCTCATTGAATGGAAGAAACGAGACTTCATCGAGAGGGGAGGCATAAAAGAAGAAATGTATCGCGCACGCAAGAATTGGCAAAAGAGAAATGGGATGGATGGGTTTAATGGGGGGAATGGGTCTAATGGGCCTAATGGGCGATAATAGAAAGCCCATCAAACCCATCAAACCCATCAACCCCATAAGACCCATTCCCCCCATAACCCCCACTAAACCCATCCACCCCATGAAACGAAACCTAATTCTTCTGCTTCTCTGCATGGCCCTCTCCGCCGCGGCCCAGACGAAGTTTGTCTACACCGAGGCGGCGGAGCTGACGATGACGGGGCAGCTCTTCCTAGACAATCCGAACCCGTACCATCGCGTGGACACGGCGCGCTTCCACGGTTTCACTTCGGGCGAGAACTTCCAGGTGAGGATGCCGACGGGCATGGCCTGCGCCTTCCGCACGAACTCTGCGGCCATCCGCGTGAAGGCCGAATACGGGCAGACGTCATCCCTATTGAATTTGACGGACATTGCCGTGCGCGGCTTCGACCTCTACATCCGCCGCGACGGACGTTGGCTCTGGGCTGCCAGCGGCGTGAACCCTGACAAGGACCTGGGGCGCGAGCTCACGCTCATCTCTGACATGGACGGCCGCGAGCACGAATGCCTGCTCTATATGCCCATCTTCAGCGAGCTGCGCAGCGTGAAGATTGGTGTGACCGAGGGCTCCGTGCTGGAACCGCTGGAGGCCCCCTTCAGCCACCGCATCGTCTTCTTCGGCAGCTCGTTCACCCACGGCGCCTCCACCTCGCGTCCCGGCATGGGCTATCCCATGCAGCTGGGGCGCTGGACGGGGCTGCAGTTCATCAACCTGGGCTGTTCGGGCAACTGCAAGCTGCAGCCCTACTTCTGCGACGTGCTCTGCGCCACGCAGGCCGACGCCTTCATCTTCGACACCTTCTCGAACCCCAGCATCAAGGAAATCGAGACGCGCCTCTTCCCCTTCATCGAGCAGCTGCAGCAGTCCCATCCCGGCAAGCCGCTCATCTTCCAGCGCACCATCCGGCGCGAGCGCCGCAACTTCAACACCGCCGCCGAACGCTCTGAGCGCTTGCGCCAGGAGCGTGTGGACGAGCTGATGGAGGAGGCATGCCGCCGCTACCCCGACGTATATTACATCCGCACGACCAACGCCACCTCCGACCTCCACGAGACGAGCGTCGACGGCGTACATCCGGACGACTACGGTCACACGCTTTGGGCCGAATCGTTGCGGAAGCCCGTGCTGAAAATCCTGAAGAAGTATGGCATCCGCCCGTAGCCTGCTGCTGGCCGCCGCCTGCCTGCTCTCGCTGAGCCTCGCCGCCCAACGGACCTACAAGCTGAAGCGCTTCCGCATCCCGCCGGCCCACTACAGCGGCATCGCCCCGCTGGACGGCGGGCGCTATGCCGTGGTCTCCGACGAGGAGGCGCAGGCCGGTTTCTACGTGTGGAGCATCCAGATGGATTCCGTCACGGGCCGCGTGCTGAGCGTCGCCGGCGAGGGTTTCCGCGGCGTGCCCTATGGCGAGGACCGCGATGCTGAGGGAGTGGCCCACTGCTCCGAGCGGGGCACGCTCTTCGTCAGCGGCGAGGCCGACCAGCGCATCGTGGAGCACCGGCTGGACGGGACGATGACGGGTTGCGAGCTGGCTGTCCCGTCCGAGTATGGTCCCGACCGCATAAGGCCCAACCGCGGGTTCGAGGCGCTGGGCTACGATGAAGCGCGGAAGGAGTTCTGGACCTGTCCCGAATCGGCATTGCCGGGCGCGGACAGCCTCACGGTGCCGTTGCTGTGCTTCGGCAGTGACCTGCAGCTACGTCGCACCGTCCCTTATCCCATTCATCCGCAGCGGGCTCGCTCCGCGGGGCGCAGCCACTACCACGGTGTGGTGGCCATCACGCCCTTGCCCGACGGCCGTCTGCTCCTGCTGGAACGCGAGGCCCGCATCGCCCGCCGATACAGCGGAAGCCGTTGCTGGTGTCGGCTCTACAGGTTCGACCCCCAGACGGGCCACAAGGAGCTCGTGGAAAAGTGGACCACCCGGCTCTCGCCCACCAATTCGCGCTTCTCGAACTACGAGGGCATGTGCCTGGGCCCGCGGCTTCGGGACGGACGCCCGACGCTGCTCCTGGTGGCCGATTCGCAAGGCGGATATGGCCGCGCCCTGTGGCACCTGCGCGACCGCCTGAAAGTCATCCTGTTAGACCACGAGTGAAGGAGCGCAGGAAAAAGCTCCCTGTCCTTTCCCGAAACGCAACGTGTTGCGTCGGCCATCGGAACACGTTCTTCGGGCCATCGCAACACGTTGCGTTTTGAATAACTCCGCGGTGCGATTCTCGGGCCCCGCTGTCTTGCCGCCCACAACGCTTCGTGCTTCCGCTGTCAGAAATATGCGGTTTGCAAAGATTTTTCATCCAGATGCTTCCATATTCGGCCGAATTGTTTTAATTTTGTCGCGTAGAATAGTCTAATGGTTAAATTATGGAAACAGAGACAAAGAAAATCAGAGTGGCCATCGTTGGATATGGCAACATAGGACGTTATGCCCTGGAGGCCCTTCAGGAGGCCCCCGACATGGAAGTGGCTGGCATCGTGCGCCGCCACGGCGACGAGAATCGCCCGGCCGAACTGGCAGGCTACAGCGTGGTGAAAGACATCAGCGAGCTGGGCAAGGTGGACGTGGCCATCCTGGCCACACCGACGCGCAGCGTGGAGCAATATGCCCTCGACCTGCTCGCGCGTGGCATCAATACGGTGGACAGCTTCGACATCCACACGCAGATTGTTCCCCTGCGCCGCTCGCTCGACGCCACAGCCAAACGCGCCGGCACGGTGGCCATCATCAGTGCCGGATGGGACCCCGGATCGGACAGCGTGGTGCGCACACTCATGGAGAGCCTGGCCCCGAAGGGCATCACCTACACCAACTTCGGCCCCGGCCGCAGCATGGGACACAGCGTGGCCGTCAGAGCCATCAACGGCGTGCGCGACGCGCTGAGCGTCACCATCCCGCTGGGCACCGGCATCCACCGCCGCATGGTCTACGTGGAGCTGGAGGACGGCGCCGACTTCCGCCGCGTGGAGGCCGCCATAAAGGAGGACCCCTACTTCGTGAACGACGAGACACACGTGGAGCGAGTGGACAGCGTGGACAGCGTGAACGACGTGGGCCACGGCGTGAACCTCGTGCGCAAGGGCGTGAGCGGACAGACCCACAACCAGCTCTTCGAGTTCAACATGAAGATAAACAACCCCGCGCTGACGGCCCAGGTGCTGGTGAACGTGGCCCGTCAGCTCTTCGAGTTCAACATGAAGATAAACAACCCCGCGCTGACGGCCCAGGTGC
>CAMJRQ010000140.1 GCA_946408305.1 uncultured Prevotellaceae bacterium | reverse complement strand
AACTTCAAGTGGATGATGAAGAAGTCGCTCTTCCGCATCCCGCTCGTGGGCCGCGCCTGCCGCAGTGCCGGCCACATCAGCGTGGACAAGAGCGGGCCGAAGGGCATCCAGCACACCTACGAACAGGGGCGGCGCGTCCTGCGCGACGGCACGAGCCTCGTCGTCTTCCCCGAGGGCTCGCGCACCTTCACGGGCCACATGGGAATCTTCCGCCGCGGCGCCTTCCAGCTGGCCGACGAGCTGCAGCTGGCCGTGGTGCCCATCACCATCAACGGCTCGTTCGACGTGCTGAGCCGCCAGAAAGGCATCTCGTTCCTCACCTGGCACCCCCTGCAACTCGTCATCCACTCCCCCATCGAACCCCGGGGAAAGGGCCCCGACAACGTGCACCACGCCATGCAGCAGAGCTACCAGACCATTATGAACGCACTGCCGCCCGAGTATCAGGGCTACGTGGAGAACCCCGACCAATGACGCACGACATCTCCTATTCCGTGGGCGAGACGGCGCCCTACGTCAACTGGCTCTACTTCTTCCACGCCTGGGGCTTTCCGCCACGCTTTGCCGCGATAGCCGACGTACACGACTGCGTCGGATGTCGCCAACAGTGGATTGCCTCGTTCTCCCCCGAGGAGCAAGGCCGCGCTGCCGAGGCCGCCTGTCTTCTGGACGAAGCACGAGGCTTGCTGCGCGAGTGGAGCAAGGCCGGGCTGCAGACCCACTTCCGCGTCGTGCTCGAGCAGGCCGCGGCCGACGGCGACGACATTCTTCTGCTCGAGAGCCAGATGCGCCTCCCCATGCTGCGCCAGCAACACTGCCTCCCCGACAAGCCCTGCCTCTGCCTGGCCGACTTCATCCGTCCGCTCGCCTTGCGCCAACCCGACCGCATCGGCCTCTTTGCCGCCACGGCTCCCGCGGAATTCGAGCAATGGGGCAAGGACGACAAATACCGCCAGCTGCTCTCCCAGACGCTGGCCGACCGCCTGGCCGAAGCCACCGCCGAGTTGGGCCACCAGACCGTGCGCCGCACCCTCTGGGGCTACGCTCCCGACGAGCACTTCACTCCCCACGAACTCTTCCAGGAGCGCTATCAGGGCCGCCGCCCTGCCGTGGGCTATCCCTCGCTGCCCGACCAGAGCCTCATCTTCCTGCTCGACCGCGTGCTCCGCCTCGCCTCCATGGGCATCGCGCTCACCGAGAACGGCGCCATGCGCCCCCACGCCTCCACCTGCGGCCTGCTGCTCGCCCATCCCGCAGCATGCCATTTTGCCGTAGGGCCCATCAGCCGCGAGCAGCTCGCCGACTATGCCCGCCGCCGTGACGAGAGCGTGGAACAGATTGCACGCTTCATAAACCACATTAAATGAAAACCGATTATTGATATGAAAACAAGACTACTCCTCCTCTCCGGCATGCTGCTCTCACTCACAGCCGGAGCGCAAACCATCACCAAGACGAGCGACCTGATGACGTCGCTTCCCGGATGGGACATCTACGAGGCAGGCACCTATCGCTACGGGCCCTGCTTCATCATCAACGACGATGCGAGCATCGACGCCTGGTTTGCCGCATCGGGCGGCACCTACGGCGACACGTTCTACAACCCCTCGTCCACGCAAAGCCCCGTGCAGATTGTCACGGTGGGCAGCGTGGGGGAATATTTCGTGGCCAAGGAGGATTTCTACTGCCTGAGCGTATGCTGTCCCACCTGGGGCAGTACCGACGAGCGTGTGACCATCAGCGTATATTCCTGGCGCAGCACCTACACCAGCACACTGCGCACCACCCCGCTCTACACCAAGGAAATCCAAATGACCGACAACATGTGGGTGAACGCCTACTACAGCGCCGAGGCCGAGCAGGACACCAGCATCTGGTTCCCCGCCGGAAAATATCTGTGGGTGCTCACGAGCCCGAGCCAGCACGCCGGAGCATGGATATATTCGGCCAAGAAACAGGGCCACACCTGCACGGCCTACCAGAACGGCAACAGCGTCGCAGGCTCCTACATGATGATCACGCAGGGCCCCGGCGGCCCCATCTATTGGGATGCGCCCACCTATCAGCACAGCACCGACGGCGGTCACACCTGGACGACCGAGGCCGTGGCGCTGATGCCCACACAAGGCTCGCGCGACGAATTCTCGGCCTGCGACCCCGGCCTGTTCCGCTTCGGCGACTACTACTACCTCGGATACACCAGCACCGAGAACCCCGCCGGCATCGACAACCACCTCTACATGGCCCGCGGCACCTCGCCCACCGGGCCTTGGGAGAAATGGAACGGCCACGGATGGGGCGGGCGCCAGCCGCAGCCCGTGGTGGAATACACCGGCAACCACTCGAAATGGGGATGCGGCGAGCCCAGCATGGTGGTGATGGACTCCACCCTCTACCTCTATTATACGTGGGACGACGGAAACGTGACCACCCGCCTCGCCAAAGCCTCGCTCGCGGACGAGAACTGGCCGGCCAACCTGGAATCCATAGGCACCGTCATTGACAAGACCGCCTACACCGCCTCGGACCACTGCGACGTGAAGTACTGCGACGACATCAAGCTCTTCCTAGCCGTTCACACCTCGAAGCGCATGACCGAGGAGGCCTACATCAACGTGTGGATTTCGCCCGACGGCCAGACGTTCCAAAACATCGGCCGCCTCGAGGGGCCCACACAGCCGGGGCTCCACAACTGCGGCATCTCGGGCGACGAGCACGGACACATCAGCCTCGCCCGACCTCAGTTCATCGCCTACGCCTATGGCATCGGCTCGTGGGGCCAGTGGAACACCCACCTGCAGCCGCTACAGTTCAACCCTGAGCTCGTCACACGCATCACGGCCCTCCCCGCCGGCGACCAGTACACCACCACGACCTACAACCTCTCGGGCCGCCCCACTCGCCCCGGCGAGCAAGGCATCCGGATTGCCGGACGCCGCAAGGTGCTGGTGAGGTGAGATAATAATGGTTAGAGGTTAAAGGTTAGAGGTTAGAGGGACGGCTCTCTCGCCACTTTCCACTATACAAGAACTAAATAGACAGATGAAAGCATCCATAACGAGATGGGGGGCCACGCTGGCCTTCCTGACCATCGCCGCAGCCACCTTCGGCAAGGGTTTCGACCGCAACCGCGTGGTCGCTAACCCCATCGACCTCGACTACGCCTTCACCCACATCCACCGCCAGGGCGGGCGCGAGGCTGCCGACCCCGTCATCGTGCCTTATCACGACCGCTACTACCTCTTCGCCTCCATGTCCTATGGCTATTGGAGCTCCTCCGACTTGCAGCACTGGCGCTTTATCACCAACGACATTCTCCCCTTCAACCGCTACGCTCCCGCCGCCATGGTCTACCGCGACGAACTCTATTTCATGGGCGGCTTCGACAACCGCCTCTTCAAGACCTCCACCCCCGAGGACGGCAATTCCTGGTTCCTGGCCTCCGATTCGCTCTGCCCCTACCCCGACAATCCGCAGCGCGCCGCCGCCGACCCCTACCTCTTCGTCGACGACGACGAGCGCGTCTATCTCTACTGGGGCTGCAGCATGACAGATCCCATCATGGGCGTGGAGCTCGACCCCTCCCGGGGCTTCCGTGGCGTGGGCAGGCCCGTGGCCCTCATCCAGCATTGCGAGAAAACCTTCGGGTGGGAGCGACGCGGCAACAACAATGAGACCGACGAACCCAGCAGCAACGAGGGACCTGCCATGCTCAAGCGGAACGGCCGCTACTATCTCCAGTATGCCGCGCCGGGCACCGAGTTCGATTGCTACGGCGACGGGCTCTACACCTCCCGCTCGCCGCTCGGTCCCTTCGAGCACCACCCCGCCTCGCCCTTCAGCCTGAAGCCCGGCGGATGGATGACCGGTGCCGGACATGGCGACACCTTCCGCGACCGCCACGGCAACTGGTGGCACGTCGCCTCCACCGTCATCTGCCAGCGCTTCCTCATGGAGCGACGCATAGCCCTATGGCCCCTCTACTTCACCGACGACGGATTCCCCGTGGCCGTCACCCACATCGGCGACGAGCCCTTCGTCGTGCCCGACCGCGCCGTCGACTTCCAGCATAACCCGCCCACCACCGGGTGGGCCGACCTCGGCCGGGGCAAACACATCCAAGCCTCCTCCGAGACCCCTCAGCACCCCGCCGCCCACGCCGCTGACAACAGCATCAAGACGTGGTGGAGCGCTGCCACGGGGCAACCTGGCGAATGGCTCTGCATCGACCTGGGCCGCACGTGCCGCATCGAGGCCGTACAA
>CAMJRQ010000139.1 GCA_946408305.1 uncultured Prevotellaceae bacterium | reverse complement strand
AACGTCTTGGCGGCATAGGCCAGAGCGGCGCCCCACTGTCCGGCTCCCGTCTCGGTGGTGACGTTCGCCGTGCCCACCTGCTTGCAATAGTAGCACTGTGCCAGCGCCGAGTTAATCTTGTGCGAACCGAGCGGATTGGTCGACTCGTTCTTGAAATAGATGTGGGCGGGTGTGCCGATGGCTTTCTCGAGCTCGTAGGCGCGCACAAGCGGTGTGGCGCGGTAGAACTTATATTTCTCGCGGACCTCCTCAGGAATGTCAATCCAGGCGTCGGTGGTGTTCAGCTCCTGCTTCGAACATTCGATGGGGAAGATGTGGGCCAGGTCTTGCCACCCGAGCGGCTGCTTCGTTCCGGGGTGAATGGGAGGCAGGGGCTTGTTGGGCATCACGGCCTGGATGTTGTACCACTGCGTGGGAATCTCGCTTTCCTGAAGGATGAATTTCTTCTGTTTGCTCATTGTCGTTAAAATTACGGGTTAATAGGTTTACCGCATTGCAAAAGTACACAATTTTCGGCAAAAGGCATAGAGGTTGTTAACTTTTTTACGACTTTTGCGTTAGATTGTAACATATTCGCCGTCATTTGAGTGTAGACACATAAAAGAAAAGGCAAGCCTGGGAGTGACCGGGCTTGCCGAAGGTTGAATGTGTGCGTAAGGTTTTCTTACTTCTCCATCTGCTCCACGCTCAGTGTGCCGCACTCCTGCATGATGCCCACGTACTTGACGAACTCGGGCGTGGCGCTGTGCGCATCGAGGGCAGCCTGGTCGGCCCAGGTCTCGATGATGCAGAAGACGTCGGGGCGGGTGGCGCTCTCGAAGGCGTCGTAGGCTATGCAGCCGGGGTGTTTCTGCGACTTGGCCACCAGCGCTACGGCAGCCTCGAGGGCTTCTGTGTACTTTCCTTCCTTGGCCTGGAAGAAGCAATTCAGTCTGATCATAATCGTTTCTGTTACGAGGTTAAACACTTTCTGTGTGACAAAGGTACGAAAAGAAGAGCGGAAAAACAAAGCCTCGCGCTGATTTCCGCAGATTTTTCTGATTTTCCTCGGCAGAGAGGTCTCAGTGAGAATCTGTGAGAATCTGCGTGAGAAATCTTCAAGCCAATGAATCGGTCACTGTCCTTGCGAATGCCGAAAAAGGAGGCTCTTGAGTGGAACCTCCTTCGGACAGCAGCTTGCGCTTCGCTTCTTCTCAACATGGGTGGCAAGTCGTGTCGTCCTCTTGCTGTGCAGCGTCCTTTTTCATCAGGATATATTCTGCGATGAAGGCCACCAGCAGCCCCACTCCGATGCCTGTGACGACGCTCAGTATCAAAACATTCTTGTCATCCGACAGCGTGTAGCCAAGTATTCCGCCCAGCCCCATGCCGAGCAGTGTGCCGGCCCAGCGGAGTGTGACGTAATGGTTGAGGTTCTTCGTTTGTTCGGACAAGAGCGTACGCGCCGTCTCGGCATCGATGCCATGCTCAATGAGCGAAAGCCGCACCTTGCTCTCTTCGTGTTTTTTCTTGATGGATTCAATAACGAACATTACGACGCCCACGATGGGGAGGCCAAGAGACAAAGTGACTGCCATCAAACCTGTTAAATCTTCCATTGTATTACGATAGTTTAAATTGTTATTAATGTGAATTATCTCTCGCGGGGAACGTTCTCTGTAAATAAGACCCTCGGGGCACAGGATTATTACACTTCGCTGGGCGAAAAATTCTTCAGCGCGGCATTCACGGCATAGGCGAGCCCGGCAGCCGGCCAGCACATGAAAAACACATGCGGGGGCGTGGCTCCATACTGGCGCAAGTAGAAGTCGATGCCTGCGCCGGTAATGACCATTGCCACGGCAAGCACAAAGCAGAAGGCCACGATGCGGCCCCAGCGCCTGACGAAACGACGGCGGCTCTCGCGCTCGATGTCGGTAACGACGAGGTTTTCCAACTCGGCGAGCATCTCGCGGCGTTCCAGCGTCTGCGTGATGAGCTCGTCCAATTCTCCCGAGAGCTCACTGTCGAGAGTTTGGAAAGGGTTATTCAAGTCTTCTTTCATAGCTGTTGATTTCTTTCTTCAGTCGGGCACGAATGCGATGCAGCCGCACGAGCACATTGGCCTGGGTCAGTCCCGTGCGGCGCGCAATTTCGGCCGTTGTGAGATGTTCGTAATAATGAAGTCGCAGAAGTAGCTGGTCGGCCTCGGGCAGTGCATCGATGGCACGGTCCATCAGCCTGAGCCTCTCCTCGTGCTCGGCCGAATAGGAATTGTCGGGCTTGTCGGTGAGATTGGAGGCCTGTTCCAGCGGGACGGAACGGTGGCGTCGCTCCTTGTCAATAAGTTTCAGCGCCGTATAGCTGGCGATGGTGGTCAGCCACGGAGCCAGGTCGGTGCCTCGCCACGAGGCGAGGTTTTCATAGGCACGGACGAAAGTCATCTGAACGACTTCGGCGGCAGCCTCCTCGCTGTGCAAAATACTGATTGCACGCGAAAAGACTGCCGCCGAATGGCGTCGCACTATGTCGGCGAAGGCGTTGCGGTTCCTTCCCCGCGTCACTTGCTCCACAAGTTCTCTGTCTGACATCTGTCTGAAGCGGTTCTTTCACTTAAGACCGCGAGCCAGGCAGATTATTACACCCGCGAGGCAAGTTTTTTCGGGAGTCGGTCGCGCCTCGCGTTTTTTTACCGCAACATGGCGTCGGCCAGCTGGGCGAGGGCCGGGCGGTCGGCCTCCTTCATGCGACTGCGGATGGTGACAGTGGGCTCCACAATCTCCATCTCTTTCATGGCGGAGAGCATCTCGCGCATGACGCGGCCTGCCGAGGGAGCCCACGAACCGTTTTCGACGATGCCCACGCGGCGGCGCTGGTAGTTCTTTATCTGGAGGTGATGGAGGAAATCGTGCATCACGGGGAACACGCCGCCATCGTAGCTGGCGGCGCAGACCACGAGGCAGGGATAGCGGAAGGCGTCCTCGATGACCTCGGCCATGTCGTCGCGCGAAAGGTCGCTCACCACCACTTTCTTCGCTCCCTTCTGCCGCAGCATCTCGCCCAGGCACTCGGCCACCTGAGCCGTTCCTCCGTGGATGCTGGCATAGGCCACCAGCACTCCCTCGCTCTCGGGCTCGTAGCTGCTCCAGGTGTTATATAAAGAAAGGTAGGGGCCGAGGTCGCCCGTCAGGACGGGGCCGTGGAGCGGGCAGATGGTGCGGATGTCGAGCTGCGAGGCTTTCTTCAGCACGTTCTGCACTTGGGGCCCATACTTGCCGCAGATGTTGAAGTAATAGCGGCGGGCCTCGCAAGCCCAGTCGTCGGTCTCGTTGGCGAGGGCTCCGAACTTGCCGAAGGCGTCGGCAGCAAAGAGTACTTGTTCGGTCTCCTCGAAGGACATCAACACCTCGGGCCAGTGCACCATCGGGGCGGCAATGAAGTGGAGTGTGTGACGGCCCAGCGAGAGTGTGTCGCCCTCCTTGACCACAAGAGTGCGACCGCCGAAGTCGGCGCATTCGAAGAACTGCGGGAGCATCCTCTGAGCCTGTGCGCTCAGAACGATTTGCAGCTGCGGGAACTCCTCGGCCACGCGGGCAATCTGGGCGGCGTGGTCGGGTTCCATGTGGTGAACCACAAGGTAGTCGGGTTGGCGGTCGCCGAGCTCTTCGACGAGACGGGCATGCCACTCGTCGGCTTTGCCGCGGTCGGCCGTGTCCATGATGGCCACCTTGTCGTCGAGAATAAGGTAGCTGTTGTAGCTCATGCCTTCAGGCACTACGTATTGACTCTCAAAGAGGTCGATGTCGAGGTCGTCGACACCGATGTAACGGATGCTTTCTGAGATTTTGATGTTCATTATTCCTTGTTGTCGTTACGATTGAATCATTTCAGCAGTTCAGCCAGTTTCTCGGTCAGCGCCTCGCCTCGCAGGTCGTAGGCCACCACGCGGCCCTGCGGGTCGAAAAGGAGCGTGGAGGGGATGGCCTTGATGTTGTAGATGTCGGAGGCGGCGCTTTTCCAGCCCTTGAGGTCGCTCATCTGTGGCCAGGGCATCTGCTGCTCGGCAACGCACTTGGCCCAAGCCTCTTTCTTGCTGTCAAACGAGACGCCCACGATTTCGAATCCTTTCTCGTGGAACTTCTCGTAGGCCGCCTTGACGTTGGGCATCTCGCGAAGGCAGGGACCGCACCACGAGGCCCAGAAGTCCACGAGCACATACTTCCCCTGCCCCACCCAGTCGGTCAGGCGCACCTCCTTGTCGTCGAGGTCCTTCATGTAAAGTTCCG
>CAMJRQ010000138.1 GCA_946408305.1 uncultured Prevotellaceae bacterium | reverse complement strand
CCTCTCGCAGCCCGACAGCATCGTGCGCGGATACGTCGTCGGCATGAACGACAGCCTCTTCTACGACCTCTTCAGCCTCGACTTCGACCCCGCTACGCGCACATTCGGCCCGCCGCGTGTCGAGGTGGCCGCCTCGCCCCAGCACCAGAGTGCCAGCGTGCCCCGCGTGAGCCCCGATGGGCGCTATCTGCTCTACACGCTCGGCCACTACGGCCAGTTCCACATCTGGCACATCGGCTCCGACCTCTGGGTGAAAGACCTGGAGCGCGACTCGTGCTATGCCCTCACCGAGGCCAACAGCCCCGATGCCGACAGCTACCACTCGTGGAGCAGCAACGGCCGATGGATAGTCTTCAGCAGCCGTCGCATGGACCGCAACTACTCGCGCCCCCACATCGCCTACTTCGACCGCGAGGGCCACGCCCACAAGGCCTTCTGCCTGCCGCAGAAAGACCCCGAGCACAACATTCTCTTGCTGAAGAGCTACAACGTGCCCGAACTGACGCGCGACGCCGTGCAGGTGTCTGAGGAGACGCTCCGCCAGTGTATCTACGAGACCGACGGCGAGCCGGCAAAGTATCTGAGGTGAAGTTGAAAGGTTAAAAGGTTAAAAAGATTAATATAAAAAGGTAACATGAGAGTAATTATTGAACCCGACTATCAGCAAATGAGCCGTTGGGCTGCCCGCTATGTGGCTGCCCGCATCAATTCTTTCCACCCCACAGCCGAGAAGCCCTTCGTGCTGGGATGCCCCACAGGCAGCTCGCCCCTAGGTCTCTACCAAAACTTGATTGAAATCTGCAAGAAAGGAGAAGTCAGCTTCCGCCACGTGGTGACGTTCAACATGGACGAATACGTGGGTCTGCCCGAGGAGCACCCCGAGAGCTACCACAGCTTCATGTGGAACAACTTCTTCAGCCACATCGACATAGAGCGGAAGAACGTGCACATCCTCAACGGCAATGCGCCCGACCTCGAGGCCGAGTGCGAGGCCTACGAGCAGGCCATCCGCCAGGCCGGCGGCATCGAGCTCTTCATGGGCGGCATCGGCCCCGACGGCCACATCGCCTTCAACGAGCCCTTCTCGTCGCTCGCGAGCCGCACCCGCGTGAAGAGCCTCACCACCGACACCATCATCGCCAACAGCCGCTTCTTCGAGGGCGACGTGAACAAGGTGCCCCGCACGGCGCTCACCGTGGGCGTGGGCACTGTGATGGATGCCCGCGAGGTGCTCATCCTCTGCAACGGGCATGCCAAGGCCCGCGCCCTGCAGCACGCCATCGAGGGCGGTGTCTCGCAGGAGTGGACCATCAGCGCCCTGCAGATGCACCCCCACGCCATCATCGTCTGCGACGAAGCCGCCACCGACGAGCTCAAGCACGGCACCTATAAGTATTTCAAGGACATCGAACACGAGAACCTCTGACCTCGTCCCCTCCCGCTTATGATGAAGAAGACCCTGCTACTGCTCTCCCTGCTCGTGGCCGCCGGCACAGCCTCAGCCCGCGGGGGCCTCTCGCGCAACGAGAGTGCCGATGTCCAGAAACGCGTCGTGGCCGAATGGACACAACGCCAGCGCACGGCGCTCGGCCCCATCCTCGAGAAACCCGAAGGGCAGCTGGCCGTCAGTTCCGACCGCGCCACGATGCCCTTCTGGTACACCGTCTACGGCTCGGCCCCCTGGGGCGAGCGCAGCCTCTGGATATCGCTCCACGGCGGCGGAGGCACCACTCAGGAGGTGAACAACGGACAGTGGGACAACCAGAAGCGGCTCTATCGCCCCGAGGAGGGCGTCTACGTGGCTCCGCGAGCCCCCTGGAACGCCTGGGACATGTGGTGCCAGGAACCCATCGACGAGCTCTACGAGCAGCTCATCCGGCTGATGGTCTGCTGCCAGGGCGTCCACCCCGACCGCGTCTACCTCATGGGCTATTCGGCCGGAGGCGACGGCGTGTGGCGCGAGGCGCCGCGCATGGCCGACCACTGGGCCGCAGCCTCGATGATGGCCGGCCACCCGGGCGACGTCTCGCTCGTCAACCTGCGCAACACGCCCTTCATGATATGGTGCGGAGCCAACGACGCCGCCTACGACCGCAACGTGCTCTGCGAGAAGCGTGGCCGCGAGATGGACTCACTCCGTGCTGACTGCCCCGACGGCTACGTGCACGAGACCCACATCATGCCCGGCAAGGGTCACTGGATGGACCGCGAAGACCGCGCCGCCGTGCCCTGGATGGCCCGCTACGTGCGCAACCCCTATCCCCGCGCCATCGTCTGGCAGCAGGAGGGCGTGCTGCGCCCCGCCTTCTATTGGATTGAGGCGCCCGCCGACGAGCTGCAGCGCGGGCGGCGCGTGGATGTCAAGGTGGAGGGCAACGTCATCGAAATCGCCCGCTGCGACTATTCCTCGCTCACCCTCTGGCTCAACGACGAGCTGGTCAACCTGGACAAGAAGGTGACCGTCAGGATGGCGGGCCGCACGCTCTTCCGTGGTCGCCTGCCGCGCACCGAGGAGAACATGCAGGCCTCAATCGACCGACGCGGCGACCCGCGCTATTGCTTCCCCGCCCGCCTCACGGTCGGTGTGAAGGAAAAGTGACAGCCTGTGTAAGCAAACTTTACCGAAGAGCGCCTCGGCGCTCATTCCGATGGGCCCGAAACGCGGTGAAAAATGATGTTTTTCGCCGCGTTTCGGGCTTTTTCATTGGACGACGAAAAATTAACTATCTGATATTCAGCGGCTCGGGATTTCGCGTTTTCTCGAGCGAGCCTTGGTTTGGGGCAGAACAACGGCATTCTCGGGCAATAGCAACACGTTGTTCGGGGCAAAACACTGTGGAGCGTGGCCCAAAACCCTTAACCGTTTTGAATGACTCGTGCTGAGGGTTGAGAAAACTTGAAAAATCGTGTAAAGATTCCTTCTGGCCCGTTGTCCTGTATTCTGCTACGCGCGAAGCACCCCGTGCATGAGCAGCGAAAGCCGCACTCTCCTGTAGGATATAATATCCTCGCAGTAGGACAAAATAGGCCAAAAGCAGCTCAGAGGTGTACTTTTTATAGGATAATTTTTCAGCATGTCGGATGTTTGCCTTACCTTTGCCGCCGATTTCAAAAAACGAAAAAGAAGAATGAAGAAAATCCTTATCCTCTGTGCCGCCCTGGCACTGACGGCTGCCCCGGCCCAGGCCGGCGGACTGCTGACGAACACGAACCAGAACGCCTCCTTCCTGCGCCAGCTGAGCCAAGACGGCATCATAGACATCACCGGCATGTATGCCAACCCCGCCGGCACGGCCTTCCTCTCGCCCGGGTTCCACCTGAGCCTCAACGTCCAGAGCGCCAAGCAGAGCCGCGACATCACCACCACCTTTCCCCTCTTCCCCTACAACCAGCGCCAGCCTCAGGCCACGCATCGCTTCGAGGGCGACGCACTGGCCCCCGTCATTCCCTCGTTCCACCTTTCTTATAATTTCGACCCGCGCTGGAGCGTCAACGCCCTCTTCGCCCTCATCGGCGGCGGTGGCAAGTGTGAGTTCGACCAGGGACTCGGCACCTTCGAGGCCCTCTATGCCGGCGAGATTTATCCGGGCGTGGTGGGCAATCTCATCAAAGGCGGCGTGCCTGCCGAGATGGCCCCCGGCCTGTTCCGCGGCTACACGCTCGATGCCTACATGAAGGGCCGCTCCTACCAGTTCGGCCTCACCGTGGGCGCCACGTATAAGCTTTCGGATAATGTGGCCGCCTTCCTGGGCGTGCGCGGCATCTATGCCACGAACAACTATCAGGGCTGGGTGCGCGACATCTCGGCAACCTACGTGAACCCCCTGACAGAGCGGCCCGTCGTGCTCCCTCTGGGCACACGCGCCCTCGAGCTGGACGCCGACCAGACGGGCTTCACGGCCCAGCCCATCGTCGGTGTGGACTGGAGGGTGAACGAGCAGTGGAACCTGGCCATGAAGTTCGAACTGCCCACGCGTCTGATGCTCACCAACTCCACTACGATGAACCACTACACCGAGGAGGTGGCCCAGGATCAGCCCACGCTGGGCCAGTTTGCCGACGGCCGCCACGTGCGCGAGGACGTGCCTGGCATCATCGCCCTCGGAGCCCAGTATCGCCCCACGGAGTGCCTGCGCCTGATGGCCGGTTGGCACTACTACCTGGACAAGCAGGCCAAGAAGGTGGGCGACAAGCAAGACCTCATCGACAAGGGTTCGATGGAGTTCTCGGCCGGAGCCGAATACGACGTCCTGAGCTGGCTCACCGTGAGCGGCTCGTGGCAG
>CAMJRQ010000137.1 GCA_946408305.1 uncultured Prevotellaceae bacterium | reverse complement strand
CCTCATAGAGGAATTCATACGAGGGATTGTGGGCTATCACCTTCGAACCGGTGATGCCATACTTTGTCAAATCTAATGTTGCCATGCTTTTTAGAATTATTGTGGTTAATGTGCTTTTTACCTTATTAATATACAGGCCTTCCTGAAAGGCAGTGCAAAGGTACGCATTTTCTTCGGAACGAGGGTCTTCCGCAGGTTACTTTTTTGCCGCCCTGAAGCATTATTTTTGCCCTTTTCGTCACTTTTGCTTTGCCGACTTGTCAAATGAAGATTTTTTTTGTTACTTTTGCTCTCGCAACCCTAAAATGGAATCGTATGAGAATCGTCAACATGAGCGAGACCGACTCGCTGCTCAACCAGTTTGTGGCCGAACTGCGCGACGTCCAGGTGCAGGCCGACAGCCTGCGTTTCCGCCGCAATCTGGAGCGCATAGGCGAGCTGATGGCCTATGAAATCAGCAAGGAACTCCGCTATTCCGATGCCGAGATTGTCACGCCGCTGGCGCCTTGCCGCGTGCGCCTGCTGGGCGAGCCGGTGGTGCTGGGTACCGTCTTCCGTGCCGGACTGCCGCTCCACCAGGGCTTCCTCAACATCTTCGACCGGGCCGAGAATGCCTTCCTCAGCGCCTACCGCTATTATCGCGACGCGGATTGCAGCCAGGTGGACGTCCACATCGAATACATCGCCGCGCCCCGCCTCGACGGCAAGACGCTCCTGCTCGTAGACCCCATGCTGGCCACGGGCGAGAGCCTGGAGATGGCGCTGAAGGCCTTCGCCACGAAGGGCACGCCCGTCCGCATCCATCTGGCTTGCGTCATCGCCAGCCAGCAGGGGGTGGACCGCCTGAGCCGGGTCTTTGCCGACCGCGACGACGTCTGTCTCTGGTGTGCAGCCATCGACCCCGAGCTCAACGAGCGCTCCTACATCGTGCCCGGCCTGGGCGACGCCGGCGACCTGGCCTTCGGCGAGAAATGCTGAAGTGTGAAGCACGTTGCCAAGCCTTGACGCGCGGAAAATGTTTACACGAAATTTCAAGTTCGTTCCGACTGCGTGCCACTTTGCTCCACGCAACACGTAATTTTGCCTCACGCTCCACGTTGTTTTGACCCGAACAACGTGTTGAAAGTTGTCGAGAATCGCTCGAATCGGGTCGAAGTCCGGCTTGCTCCCTAAAAACGCAAAATTTGGGACGCTTGATAATCAGGCGTTTGCGTCTTTCCGATTTGCCTGTGGGCACTAAAAAACGCCGAAAAAGAGGCTTTTTTGCCCCCTTTTCGGCGCCTCCTCGGAACGGCCGAGGTGTGTGTTTGTGACGAAATGTTTACTTTTCCGGTTCGGCTCCTGCAAAGGGCTGAATCCGAAGACGCACAACCGAAATTCCGCCGCCCGTCGCATCAGTCCTTCACCACCGAGGTGCACTCGTTGCGCAGTCCCTCGGCGTGCGAGAGATAGGCCTTGGCCGTGCCGAACTTCAGGAAGAGGTCGAGCCGCACGGGCATGTGGTTGTCGTCGTCGCTGATGTAGAAGGTGATGATTTCCTTCTCCTTCTTCTTCTCGTATTCGACGAAGGAGAAGATGAGGCAGCGATAGGTGGTGCCCTCGCCGCGCATCTTGAAGTTCTTCTTGCCGCGGTAGATGAGTGTGATGTCCTCCACCTTGTGCCCGTCGGCCATGGGCAGCTGGATTTTCTGCCCGACGGTGAAGTCCTCGGCGCGGAAGGAGCGGGCGCGCAGCATCATGCTGAGCATGTCGTAGACACAGTCGGTGCGCACGGCCGAATAGTGGCTCGTCTCGCCCCGGCGGTTCAGGTATTGCTGGCGCAGATGGATCTGCCCGCCCTGGTAGGTGTACCACACCTGGTCTACGTAGTATTTGCCGCCCTCGTTGGCCGCCTTCTTGTAGTAGTAGGGCACGAGCTGGGGGCTGACGATGCTGTGCAGCGTGTCGCGCATGCAGAAGTGCTTGTCCACGCGTCCGCTGGTGCTCGTCAGCAGCCGGCTGTCGTAGGCTTCGGCGCCCTGCCATTTGGTCGACTTGGTGACGAGGCTGGCGCGTCCGGCGTGCAGCCACACGAATTTCCAGTTGAAGTAGAGTTCATAGTCGAGCCGCTCGCCGGCCTGGAAGGCGGTGTTCTGGGCCGGGCACTGTGCCGAAGCCCCGAGGGCTGCGCACAGGACGAAGAGGAGGGATATGAGTCGTTTCATGAGGTCTTGAGGTTTTTGGTTTGCTGTCTTTTTCCTTTAGACAGGGACGGAGGGTGGATGGTTTATCGCCCCCTCGCCTACAAGCCGAAGCGCATGGAGCCGCTCGTTGTCTGTTGTTTGTTGTCTGTTGTCTGTCGTCGTCCGCCGTTGCGTTTCATCTCTTCGCGCTCCTTGTTGCGCTGCTTGATGGCCTTCTCCTTGTCGGGTTTCTGCTTGGTTATCGCGAGTGGTTTCTGCTTGTCGCGAGCGATGCCGCGCACGTCCCAGTCCTGCTCCATGTCCCACTGCGCCTTCAGCGCGAGAATCTTGGGGAAGTAGAAGACCTCCTCGGCTTGGAGCCCGTCGGCATAGGAGCCGGTGTCCCAGATGCCGTTGGCGTTGCGGTCGATGAAGCATCGCAGGCAGTATTCGCCGGGCTTCAGATAATAGAAGTCGGCGCGCCCGTCGGCATCGGCCCGTTGCTCGGCCACGGGCTTGTCGGAGCGGCTCAGGAGCTGTACGACGACGTTCGAGTCGGGCAGCAGGACGTGCACGAAGATGGAGCCGTACTCTTCGAGGCTGCGCACCTTGAACGTGTTCTTCAGCCCCTTCGAGACGGTGTTGAAGACGTTGCGGAAGGCGGCGCTGTCGGCCTCGAAGCGGTATTCGCCCTTGGGCTCCCATTCGGCATAGAGCGTGTAAGTGCGGCTGTTTTCACCGGGCAGGAAGAGGAAGGGTGCCGCCACCCAGTTGGTGTCCTGCTTGGCGTAGAAGTGGAGGAGGGTGGTGTCGACGCTCAGGATGGGCTCCTTCGAGGTGTAGGTGATGTTCTGGTTGGGGTCCATGCTTCCGTTGGGCTTCACGGCTATCTCCATGAATGTCTGCTCGTAGGGGTTCTTCTCTTCGGGCAGCGGCACCTTGCTTCGCTTCTGCCGTTTCTCGCGTTCCTTCTGCCAGTCGTCTATCAGCTTCTGCCTCTCCTTGCGAATCTTCTCGTAGGTGGTCTTCGGGACGATGTTAAGCGTGTCGGTGTGGGGCGCGAGCTGTCCGGTGGTGTCGGTCTCCAGGAAGGTGAGCGCCATGGTGAGCGTGTCCTGCTGGTGGGTGAAGGTGGTGTCGGTGACCCAGTAGGTGATGGTGTCGTTGTGCTCCGTCGGCTCGGCCACGAGGCACGAGGCGTCGAAGTTCAGGCCCACGATGGTGGGCAGCGTGTCGGCCGGTGCGGTGAAGTAGAGCCGGAAGAAGTCGGGCTCGGGGCGCTCGGTCTTCAGCAGGTGCTGGTCGGTGAGCGGTTCCTGGAAGGCCAGCAGCACGATGTCGTCGGGCAGGAAGTGGGTGTAGGGCACCACTCGGATGGAGTCGTAGTGGGTGGAGTCGCGCCAGATGGTGTCCATCCTGACGTCGGGCTTGCACGATGTCTCGATGACCGTCGTGTCGAAGGCCACCATCTCGCTCTTCTGGCTGAAGACCATGTCGCCGTCCACGTCCTTCAGCGCGAAGACGCGGTATCGGCCGGGCTTCACGCCCTTGATGCAGAAGCGGCCCGAGCCGTTGGTGCGCGAGATGCGGCTGAACATGCGGGTGGTGAAGAGGCTATCGTGGTACGACGAGTCGGCGGGGTAGAGGCCCTCTTGATGGGTTCCAGGTCGGCCGCGTTGAGCACGGTGCCGGCCACCTCCATCGTGTCGATGGTCTCGCCCGTGCTGAACGAGTAGGTGAACTGTCCCATCGGGTTGCCCTCGTTGTTGTCCTGGATGGCGTCGCTGAAGTCGATGGTGTAGGTGGTGTTGGCCTGAAGCGAGTCGTAGAGCGTAATCTTGATGCGCTTGCCGGCGGCCCTGACGTTGGCGCTCTCCTGCTGGGGCGGCGAGATGATGACCTTCTCGCTGGCGTTCTCCAGCTTGATGTATTCGTCGAAGAGGATGCTAATCTTCTTGCTCGAGCCCAGCGTAGAGCCGTTGAGGGGCGTGCTCGAGACCACGCGCGGCGGCACTTCGTCGTAGATTCCGCCGTCGGGGTTCCCGATGCTGGCGCAGGCAGCCGCGAGCAGCACGAGGGCAAGGTAGGGGAGGGCACGTCGCGTCTTCATTCCTCAGTCTAATGGTTCAGGGCCAGAATCTGGTCGATGTA
>CAMJRQ010000136.1 GCA_946408305.1 uncultured Prevotellaceae bacterium | reverse complement strand
TTAATATAAAAGAGTTCCTCGACGCCGACGAGCGGAAGTCCCTGCTGCGACTGCTCACGGCCGGAAGCGTGGACGACGGCAAGAGCACCCTCATCGGCCGCCTGCTCTTCGACAGCAAGAAACTCTACGAAGACCAGCTCACGGCCCTCGAGCGCGACTCGAAGCGAGTGGGCAATGCCGGTGCCGGACAGATTGATTATGCCCTGCTGCTCGACGGGCTCAAGGCCGAGCGCGAGGAGGGCATCACCATCGACGTGGCCTACCGCTACTTCTCGACCAACCAGCGCAAGTTCATCATTGCCGACACCCCGGGACACGAGCAATACACCCGCAACATGATTACCGGCGGCTCCACGGCCAACCTGGCCATCATCCTGGTCGACGCCCGCACCGGAGTCATCACCCAGACCCGCCGCCACACCTTCCTCGTCAGCCTCCTGGGCATCAAGCACATCGTGCTGGCCGTGAACAAGATGGACCTGGTGGACTTCTCGGAGGAGGTCTTCAGCCGCATCAAGGACGAATACCTCGCACTGACCACCCGGCTGGGCATCGAGGACGTGACGTGCTTCCCCCTCTCGGCCCTCAAGGGCGACAACGTGGTGGAGAAGAGCGAGCGCACGCCCTGGTACGAAGGGCCCTCGCTGCTCGAATTCCTCGAGACCGTGCCCATTCACCGCGACCGCAACATGGACGACTTCCGCTATCCCGTGCAGTACGTCCTGCGCCCCAACCTCGACTTCCGCGGTTTCTCGGGCAAGATAGCCAGCGGCGTCGTCCACCGGGGC
Organism: uncultured Prevotellaceae bacterium; assembly: GCA_946408305.1. Next base: position 3,549 of record CAMJRQ010000136.1, on the reverse strand, counting down.
GACGAGGTGGTGGCCCTGCCCTCGATGAAGCGCAGCCACGTGAAGAGCATCGTCACCTACGACGGCGAGCTCGAGGAAGCCTTCTGCCCCCAGTGCGTCACCCTCACGCTCGAGGACGAGATAGACATCAGCCGCGGCGAGATGATTGTCCGCCCCGACAACCTGCCCCACATAGGCCGCCACTTCGAGACCATGCTCGTCTGGATGGACGAGGAGCCAATGGATCGCGGCAAACAGTTCTTCCTGAAGCACAACACGAACACCACCCGTGCCACGCTCGACACCATCGAGTATCGCGTCGACGTCAATACGATGGAGCACCTCGAGGGCCGCGACTTCTGCCTCAACGAGATAGGCTGCGTGCGCGTCACCACCGCCAAGACCCTCTTCTTCGACCCCTATCAGAAGAACAAGGCCACAGGCGCCTTCATCCTCATCGACCCCATCACCAACAACACCTCGGCCGTAGGCATGATAATTCGCCCCCTGGAGATGGAAGACATCAACCAGGCCGACATCCCCACGCTCAACCTCCCCCGGCTGGGTATCGGCCCCGAGCACCACGATGCCATCAGGGCTGCCGTAAAGGAACTCTCGCGACAGGGACTCGAAATCAAAGTCAAATGGGAATGACCCGAAGGCCTGCCCATTGTAAATCCGTAAATCGCTGAATCGTAAATAAATCCGTAAATTGTAAATCTGTAAATTGTAAATCCGTATGGGACTCATAGAATTCAGCAAACTGCCGGTGAACACCCTGGTGGGTGCCGACTGGCACACGTTCAAGACCGTGACCGCCGGGCAGCACATCGCCCGCGAGAAGCGCACCAAGTTCTTCCTCACCAAGGCCATCTGCCGCCTGCTCAGCGTATGCACCCCCCTCCAGGAGCGTAAGTACCGCAAACTGCTCTCCGACAAGCCCCTCGAGCACGACCCGCTCTTCATCATCGGCCACTGGCGCTCGGGCACAACCTTCGTCCACAACATCTTCGCCCAGGACAGCCACTTCGGCTACACCACCACCTACCAGACCGTCTTCCCCCACTACGTCATGGCCCTCCAGGGCTTCTTCAAGCCCACCATGGGATGGCTCATGCCCGACCGCCGGCCCACCGACAACATGGAGCTGGCGCCCGACCTGCCACAGGAGGAAGAGTTTGCCATCAACAACGCCTGCCCCTGGAACTACTACAACTTCTGGTTCTTCCCCGAGCGCATGCAGGAGTATTGCGACCGCTTCCTCACCTTCCGCGACATCACACCCCAGGAACTCCAGGAGTTCAAGCACGAATTCGAGAAACTCGTCAAGATATCCCTCTGGAACACCGGCGGAACGCAGTATCTCTCCAAGAACCCGCCCCACACGGGCCGCATCCGGGCCCTCACCGAGCTCTTCCCCAACGCCAAGTTCATCTATCTGATGCGCAACCCCTACACCGTCTTCGAGAGCACCCGCAGCTTCTTCCTCAACACCATACGCCCCCTCGAGCTCCACACCATCACCGACGAGGAGATGGAGCAGAACATCCTGCGCAACTACATGGAGCTCTATCGCGCCTATCAGGAGCAGAAACACGTCATCCCCCAGGGCAACCTCTTCGAGGTGAAGTTCGAAGACATCGAGCAGGACGCCCTCGGCATCACCGAGCGCATCTATCGCGAACTCTCCCTGCCCGGATGGGACGCCGCCCGCCCCGCCATCGAGCAATACATCGGCCGAAAACGCGGCTACAAGAAGAACAACTACGCCTATGCCCCCCGCACCATCCAGCTCGTCAACGAGCACTGGGGCCCCGTGCTCGACGACTGGGGCTACGAGCGCCTCTGAGCCGCCCCCGGCCCGACATTCGTCCTTGGAAAATAAATCCGCCCGAGCACTTGACTTTCGGGCGGATTTTTCGTATCTTTGCATTCCAAAACTAAACCATTTAAAACAAGTTATCACCATGGAAACAAAAATCAATTTCTCCACTCTGCCCGCCGACTACGTCATCTGCTGGCATCCTTCGTGCCCCCTCTCGGCTAATTGCCTGCGCCATCTGGCAGCTCTTCAGACCGACCCGGGCCAAGCCTTTACGCCTGCCGTCAACCTGCGGGCCGTCAGCCCCGAAAGCGGCTCGTGTGCCCTTCAGCGCCCCGTCAGGGCGCAGCGCAATGCCTACGGTCTTCGCAACATCTACGACCGGGTGCCGGCAGCCCTTCGCTCGCGCCTCTTCAACGCAGTGCGCTCACGCATTGGCAACACCCAATACTATCATTACTACAACGAGCGGAGGCCCATCACTCCCGACGTGCAGGCCCTCATAGAGAGCATCTTCCGCGAGTTTGGCATCACCGAGCCCATAGTCTTTTCCCGCTACGAAGAAGTCCCTGCCTGGTAGCCCTCGGCTACATACCCTTTTACACGCCCCGTTACACCGTGATGTAATCGTTTTACATCACGGTGTAAAACGTTTACGGCGTGGTGTAACGGCTCGTGTAACGGGCCGTTTTTTTGCATCCGCCAGAACCTTCATAGTACGAAACCCGCCTCTTGCTGTACGAAATCGGCACTCGCCTCGCGTTTCATAAAGACACTCCGTTTTCCCCTGATTTTTCCCTGATTTTCAGTATGATTTTCTGCGGGATTTCTTCTATATTTGCAACCGGAAACGTGGTTCGGCACGTACAGAAAGAACACTAATTTTAAAAAACTGTATGACGAAATGAAAAAGACAATGATGTGTGTGGCAACCCTGCTGCTGATAGGCTGCACGGGTGCCAACAGAGGTGGGAACGAAGGAGAGGGCGGGGGAGCGGACTCGCTCTCGGCGGTGCAGGACAGCTTGCAGGAGGACAGTGCGGGACAGTCGCTCAACGACATCCGCTTCGGAAACTTCACGGCGGAGGACTGGCAGGACAATGAGTATTACCGCGAGGTGCGCCGCTACGTGGATGCCTATCTGCGGGGCGAGAAGGAGAACGAAGAGCTCGACCCCTATCGGGACCTCATGACGGGCCCCATCCTCTTGGGAAATTCCCAACCGGCCATGTTCGGCGGACTCTACATCCAATTCTGCTTCAAAGACAATCCCGAGAAGGTGTTCGAGGCATGGGTGTATAGCTTTGTGGACGAGGCGCGAAAGAAGGTGACGGGATATGAGCTGCGCAGCATGCATGTCTCCGAAGAGGGTAGCGGCCTGACAAAGGAGAAGGTGCTCGAGATACAGGCCGAACATCCTGAGCTGAAAGAGTTCTGATGGAGTGCGACGCGAAACTTTGGCATCCTTTTTGTATGACGTCGAATTTAGGAAAGAACATGCTAAATTATATATAAGGTATGGAAGAAAGACAGAATGGGGGAGCCGCCCCGATGATGGGGGCGCTGGTGGGCGATATCGTGGGCTCGGTGTATGAGTTCTGGAACGCCCAGACGAAGGACTTTGAACTGTTCACCCCGATGAGCCGCTTCACCGACGATTCGGTGATGACGCTGGCCCTGGCTAAGTGGCTGCTCGAGGACGAGACCCGCGGCAAGGAGCATCTGGTGAGGTGCATGCAGGAGCTGGG
>CAMJRQ010000135.1 GCA_946408305.1 uncultured Prevotellaceae bacterium | reverse complement strand
GGCGAGGACGATTTTCAGGTCTTCGGCGATGAGGTCGGAGGGGAGGGGGAGGGAGCCATCGGAGGGGGAGAGGGCGGCGATGACTTGCTGCAGGTGGTTGTGGGAGCGGAGGAGGGCGTTGTAGTGGCGGAGGTTGGTGACGATGGTCTCGTTCTCGGTCACTTCCGGTATGGCGGCCTCGTGGACGAGGGCGTTTTCGAGCAGCTGGATTCCGTCGCCGGTGAGGGCTGAGATGTGGATGTACTGGCCGGGCGTGTGGCGGTGGTAGAGGAAGGAGGAGCTGGGCATGGTCTGGTCGCACTTGTTGACGACGTGGAGCACGGGCTTCTCTTCTTTCAGGTGTAGCTCGGGGAAGGGCACGTTGGGCTCGCTCAGGAGGATGATAATCTGGGCGCGCTCGGCGGCCTGCATGCTGCGTTCGATGCCCATCTTCTCGATTTGGTCCTTGGTGCGGCGTATGCCTGCGGTGTCAATGAATCGGAAGGTGATTCCCTGGATTTGTATGACGTCTTCGATGAGGTCGCGCGTGGTGCCTTGCACTTCGCTCACGATGGCGCGGTCTTCGTGGAGGAGCGTGTTGAGCAGGGTGCTCTTGCCCACGTTGGGCGCTCCGATTATGGCCACTGGCACGCCGTTCTTCAGCGCGTTTCCGGTGTGGAAGGTGTGGGCCAGGTGCTGTATGTGTGTGTCAATTTTCTTCGCCAGTGCGAGCAGCTCGCTGCGGTCGGCAAACTGGAGGTCTTCGTGGTCGGAGAAGTCGAGTTCGAGTTCGAGCAGCGAGGTGAGCTGGAGGAGTTGTTGGCGCAGCTGGGCCAGCTCGGTGCTGAATCCGCCTCGGAGCTGGCTCATGGCCATGCGGTGGGTGGCGGCATTGGTGCTGGCGATGAGGTCGGCCACGGCTTCGGCCTGCGAGAGGTCCATCTTGCCGTTGAGAAAGGCGCGCTGGGTGAACTCGCCGGGCTCGGCCTGACGGGCTCCGTGGCCGATGAGCAGCTGGAGTATGCGCTGGGCCACGTAGGGGCTGCCGTGGCAGGATATCTCGGCCGCGTCCTCGCCGGTGTAGCTGTGGGGGGCGCGGAAGAGGGCCACGAGGACGTCGTCGACCTCGGCTCCGTCGTCGCAGATGTGGCCGTAGTGGATGGTGTTGGGCCGGGCCTGGGTGAGGTCTTTCGAGAAGACGTGGCCGAGGATGTCGGACGTTTGTGGGCCCGAGAGGCGGATGACGGCGAGGGCGCCGCCTGGAGGCGAGGCGAGGGCGCAGATGGTGTCTTGTGTCATGGCGGGGTGCTGAAGTGTTAAAAATGCAACGTGTTCCTCGGGCCCTCGCAACGTGTTCCTCGGGCCTTCGCAACGTGTTGCGTTTCGCTTCTCATCGTGGTGCGGGTTGGCGGGTGATGGCGGAGAGTGCTTGCCGGAGGGTCTCGAGGTGCTCGTCGGTGGTGGCCCAGCTGGTGACGAAGCGGCAGAGTGTGAGGCCGTTGGGGAGGGGCTCCCATGTCTCGAAGAGGACGTGGCGGCCGAGCTGCTCCATCTGCTCCGTGGTGAGTTCGACGAACTGCTGGTTGGTGGGCGAGGGGCGCACGCCGAGGCCGGCCTCCTGGAAGAGCTGGCGCAGGCGCAGGGCCGTCTGGATGGCGTGGCGGGCGATGCGAAGGTAGAGGCCGTCGGTGAAGAGTGCGTCGAACTGCACTCCGGCCAGGCGGCTCTTGGCCAGCAGGGCTCCGTGGCGCTTGACGATGTTCATGAAGTGGCGTGGGGCGTTGCCGCGGGGGAAGACGACGGCTTCGCCGCAGAGGGCTCCCACCTTGGTGCCGCCGATGTAGAAGGCGTCGGCATGGCGGGCGAGCCAGGCGAGGTCCAGGTCGCACTCGGGCGAGGCCAGCCCGTAGCCCAGCCGGGCTCCGTCGACGAAGAGGCGCAGCTCGTAGCGGCGGCACACGTCGTGGATGGCCTCTATCTCGGCCGCCGTGTAGAGCGTGCCCAGCTCGGTGGGGAAGGTGATGTAGACCATGCCGGGGATGACCATGTGCTCCCGTGTGGGGTCGGCGTGGAAGGCCTGGAGCCAGGCCTCGAGGTCGGCGGCCCGCATCTTGCCTTCGCAGGAGGGCAGGGTGATTACTTTGTGCCCGCTGGCCTCCACGGCTCCCGACTCGTGCACGTTGATGTGGCCCGTCTGGGTGGCGATAACGCCTTCGTAGGTGGCCACCATGCCGTCTATAACGGTGGCGTTGGCCTGGGTGCCTCCCACGAGGAAGTGGATGTCGGCCCCGGGGCACCGGCAGGCTTCGCGGATTTTCTGCCGCGCCTGCTCGCTCCATTGGTCGAAGCCGTAGGACTGGCTCTGAGAGGCGTTCGTCTCCACGAGGTGTTGCAGCACCAGTGGGTGGGCGCCGTTGTTGTAGTCGCTTTCGAAGGAAGTCTTCATGGTTCCGTCAGATTCTGTCGAGGACGAGTCGGATGAGCTCGTCGATGCTGCCCTTGTATTCGGTGTTCATCTCGCGGGCGTAGCGGTTGGCGATGACCATGCAGCACGTCATGGCCCTGTGGCCCAGCAGGGCGGCCAGTCCGGCCAGGGCCGAGGACTCCATCTCGAAGTTGCATATCTTCAGTTCGCCCTCTGGGGTGGGGTAGCGGAACGACTCCACCTTCTCGTTCTGGCGGGGGTCTTGTATCCTGAGGCGAATCTGGCGCCCCTGCGGACCGTAGAATCCGCCGCAGGCCACGGTGATGCCGCGCAGCATGTCGGTGCCCGCCACCTGATTGACGAGCGAGGGGTCGGCGGTGGCCACGTAGGGGGCTCCCTTCTGCGGCGACCAGTCCATGTGCCTTGCGAAAGCCTTTTCCATCTCGAGGTCGCAGACGTCGTTGCGCCCGGCGTAGTAGTTGAGCAGTCCGTCGAAGCCGATGCTCTTCACGCTGGCGATGAACGTGCCCAGCGGGGCCTCGGGCTGGAGGCCGCCGCAGGTGCCGATGCGCACGATGGAGAGCGTGCGGTGGCTGGGCTTTTCCGTGCGTTCGTTGAAGTCGATGTTGGCCAGCGCGTCCAGCTCGTTCATGGTGATGTCGATGTTGTCGCACCCGATTCCGGTGGAGAGCACGGTGATGCGCTTTCCCTTGTAGGTGCCGGTGATGGTGTGGAACTCGCGGCTCTGCACTTCGCACTCACGCTCGTCGAAGTGCGAGGCCACCAGGCTCACGCGCCCGGGGTCGCCCACCAGGATGACCCTGTCGGCCAGCTGCTCGGGGCGCAGGTGGAGGTGGAAGATGCTGCCGTCGGCGTTGATTATCAGTTCTGAGGGTTCGAAATATTTCATCTTGTGTCAGGGTATGGATTCCAGTTTTCTTATCTGCTTGGCTTGCTGCCGCAGGTCGTCGATGAGCTGCTCGTGCTTGGCCTCCATGATGCGGATCTGGGGTGCCAGCTGCTGCTTCTGGTCGTTTGCGGCGGTGGCATACTGCTGGCGCAGCGCGTCGAGCTGCGTCTCGGTCTTCTCCAGGACTTTCTGCGTCTCCAGCCAGAAGCCTATCTGCTGTCGGGCCTGCTGGTTCTTGAAGTCGGAGGCGGTGGTGTAGACGTGGCGGTCGTCCACCACGAAGTCGAAGTCGTGGGCTTTCTGCTCGTCCTTCTTCCCGCTCCTGAGCTCGGCGAGCCGGGCTTGTGCCTGCTGCACCTCGTCCTTGTTGGTCCACGTCTGGCGTATGCTGCCGATGCGTGCCAGCTGGCGCAGCCCCTCGGCCCCCACGGCATCCTCGGTGTAGACGCGGCGTGTCTGGCTGGGGATGAAGGTGTAGAGGCATACGCTGTCGGCCGGCTGGTTGCGGTCGGTGACGAACCACCCCAGGCGGTTGTATTCGTCGATGACCATCAGATAGTCGTTGGCGGGCGAGTTGAAGGGCATTCCCACGTTCTCGGGTGCGAGGAAGGCGTGGTCGTCCTGGTCGTAGCGGGTCATGTAGATGTCGTATCCGCCCAGGCCCTCGTCGGTTTGTGCGGCGAAGTAGAGCGTCACGCCGTCGTCCAGCATGAAGGGATAGTTCATCACCTCGTCGCCCTCGCTCTCCAGCCCTTCCAGCTCTTTCTCGGCCGTCCATTCGTTGCCGATGAGCTCCTGCCCGAAGAGGCGGAGCTGGCCTTCGGCGTTGGGCTTGGCGTAGAGACGCTTGTTCTGGAGCTGGTTGACGAAGACGGTGCGGAAGAGCGTGTCGGGCTGGTGGAAATAGTCGGCAAAGGCTTCCAGCGTGCCGCTCTCGTCGTCGAGGCGGATGGCTTGCAGCACGTCCTTGCGGGGCAGCACCACGCTGTCCACGAAGGTGATGCAGGCCGTGGAGTGGAGTTTGAGCATGT
>CAMJRQ010000134.1 GCA_946408305.1 uncultured Prevotellaceae bacterium | reverse complement strand
TCTCACGACCTCGAGGGTTTCTTGTCCTTCGTATTTGCCAACAAAGACTCCAGCACGGGGAGCATTCGGTTCAGCTGGCCGTGCTGTATCATGAAGTTCCAGAAGGGTTCGAACTTTTTCCATCCACCCATGTAGAAGAGGTGGGCCAGCTGCTGCTTCAGATTGTCGTGGCCAAAACTGGCGCGGAAGATGTTGCTCCAGGAATAGAACGCTTTGTAGGCCCAGTCATAGCCCTGCTTCAGTTCTTCGGCCGTCAGCCCCACCGTCTTGTAAACCACCGTGCGCGTGTCATACTTGCTCCAGTCGTAGGAGGTGATGCGGCCATCGCGCTCCATCTGCTCGAACAGGCGTGTGCCGGGATAGGGCGTCAGGATGTGGAAGGTGGCCGTGGTGATGCTGTGCTCGATGCCCCACTCCACGGTGCGACGGAACACATCCCGGTCGTCGTGGTCGAGACCGAAGACGAAGCTGCCATTGATCATGATGCCCAGACGGTGCAGTCGCTCGACGGCTGCCACATAGTCTTTCGAAAGGTTCTGCAGCTTGTTGCTCGAGCGAAGGTTCTCGGGCGAGAAGGTCTCGAAACCAAGGAAAACGCTGCGCATGCCGGCCTCGGCAGCTTTCTCAATCAGGTCGTCCTTCAGCACGGAGGCCACCGTGGCAGCACTCTGAAAGACGCGCCCCATGCCGCGCATGCCCTCGAACAATTCCCTTGCGAAACGGGGACTGCCCAGCAGATGGTCATCGAGAAAATAGAGGTGGCGGCCAGGCAGCTGGTCAATCTCAGCCAGGGCCTCGTCGACACGCTGGGTATAGAACGACCGACCCGTGCCGTAAAAGGCATCCTTGTAACAGAAGTCGCAATGGTGCGGACAGCCGCGCGACACGACGAGAGAGTTGGGCACGAAGTATTTCTCGCGCTTGATGAGGTCGCGTCGGACGGGCGGGATGTTCTCTATCGACCGCCAACGGGCCACATAGCGTTTCTGCGGATGTCCGGCACGCAGGTCGTCGACAAAGCACGGGAAAGCCTCCTCGCCTGGGCCAAGCAGAATGGTGTCGGCATGCTGGGCTGCTTCGTCGGGCAGCGACGTGACGTGCAGTCCGCCCAAGGCCACATACGTGCCCCGCTGCCGATAGTGGTCGGCAATCCGATAGGCACGGTAGGCATTGGTCACATACACTTGTATGCACACCAGGTCGGGCTCGTCGTCGAGTGTCAGCCGCTCCACGTGCTGGTCGACGATTTCCACCTCATCGTCGTCGCGAAAGTAGGCAGCCAGCGTGGCCAGCCCCAGCGGCGGGAACAGCGAGTATTTGATGGGGCGCCAATAGGGGCTCTCGGCTTCCTGCAACGAGGGCAGAATCATTTTCACTTTCATCTGCTCAGGCAATCAGATTCTTTGATTCCACATCCCGCCCATGCCAAAGCAAGAAGCCTGCAGGAGAGGGGGGAGTTACTCCTCCTCGGTGGCAGCTTCTTCGATGTCGTGGAGCTTCTCCATCATCTCCTCGCTCATCTCGATGTCGCCCAGGTCGTCGAGCATCTCGTCGGATTCGATGGCGCAGCTGCCGTCGGGGCCGATGATGAGGAGGAAGGGCGAGTATTCGTCGCTCTCGGGATAGCTGACGCAGAAGGTAAAGTGGAGCTTGCCGTCTTCGTAGCGGTTGAAGCGGCAACCGTCGAGGATGCCATATTGGCGGAACTCCTGCGAGAGGCGGCTGGCGAAGTCCTGCTTCGTCAGGCGGCGCGAGAAGAAGGCGCTGCCGTCGCGGCTGATGTCGAGCTGGTAGAAGTTGTCGGCATGTCGCTGGCCCTCTTCGTCGGTGACGATGGGCAGCGTGTCGTCGCTCTGGCGGCGGATGGTGTAGACCCACTGGTGGGAGCCCACCTGCAGCGAGTCGCGCAGGTTGAACTCGGGCGTGCGGTGCAGCGGGTCGGCCACGGGCTCGGCCTCGGTCTGCGCCTCGCCGGTGGGTTTGCTCTGCGGCTGGCAGGCCGTCAGGGCGAGGGCGGCGAATAGGCTAATAAGATATTTGGGCTTCATGATGCTTCAGAGTTTGATTTTCACCTTCTTGGGCTTCGACTCGTTCTGCAGGCGGTCCAGCGCCGTGACGACGTAGGTCCACTTGATGTTGCCTCCCTGATAGCCCAGGGGCAGCATGGTCTGGTCGGTGATGCAGACGATGTGGGAGGGGTCGTCGAGGTTCACCTTCTCGCCGGGATAGAAGCGGTAGACGACGTAGCGGGTGGCCACGTTCAGCTCGTCCTTGGCCTTGGGAGCCGTCCAGCAGAGCACCTTGCCCTGGTCGGTCCAGATGACGGCCGTCTTGCGGGGCTTGCCCGGTGCCTTGTGGTCAATCCAGGGCATGAGGGGCTGCAGGGCGGGCGTGTTGTGGAACTGCTGGCGCAGCACGGTGCCATAGTTGCCGGGGTTCTCCACGACGGCTCCGGCATACCACTGGCAGCTGCCGTAGATGCCGGGCAGCGAGCGCTGAAGCTGGTATTTGCGATACATCTGGTGAATCTGCGGATTCTCGGGGTCGGGGTGCTTGACGGTGCGCTGCACGTCCTGTCCGATGTAGAGCGGACGGCCGCCGGCATGTTCGCTCCACCAGCGGATGAGCGTCTCATAGTCGGCCGCCTTGTTGCCTATCTCCCAATATATCTGCGGAATGTTGTAGTCCACCCATCCCTGTCGCACCCATTCGAGCACGTCGGCATAGAGGTCGTCATAGTTCTGCAGTCCGTTGGTGATGCTGCCGGAGGGGTCGTTCTTCTGGTTGCGATAGATGCCGAAGGGGGCCACGCCGAACTTCACCCATGGCTTCACGGCGCGCAGACTTTCGTGCATCTGCTTGATGAAGAGGTTCACGTTGCGACGGCGCCAGTCGCCCCGGTTCAGGCCCTCGCCGTAGAGGGTGTAGGTGTTGTCGTCGGGGATGGGCAGTCCGGCCACGGGATAGGGATAGAAGTAGTCGTCGATGTGGAGTCCGTCGACGTCGTAGCGGCGCACGATGTCGCAGGCCACGCGGCAAATCCATTCGCGGTTCTCGGGGCGTCCGGGGTCGAAGAGGTAGAGGCCGTCGTAGTTGAGGAACATCTGGGGGTTGCGCTGATAGGCATGGTTGGCAGCCAGCTCGGTGGTGCCCTTCGTCTTGGCCCGGTAGGGGTTAATCCAGGCATGGAGCTCCATGCCGCGGGCGTGGCACTGCTCAATCATCCACTGGAGGGGGTCCCAGTAGGGGTTGGGCGGTGTGCCCTGCCGTCCGGTCAGATAGCGGCTCCAGGGTTCCAGCTCGCTGGGATAGAGGGCGTCGCCCTCCACACGCACTTGGAAGAAGATGGCGTTGATGCCGTCTTTCTGCAGCTCGTCGAGCTGATAGGAGAGCGTCTGCTGCATGCGGTCGCGGCCTACGCCCTGAAACTGTCCGTTCACACTCTGAATCCATGCTCCGCGAAACTCGCGCTTGGGGTTCTGCGCCACGGCGCACAATGCTGCCATGAGCAGCACGAGGGTTGTTCGTATTCTCATGTAACTCTTCACTTTAACTTTGAACTATGCACTATGGACTATTACTCGTCGCGGCGTATCCAGCCGATGACCTGTCCCTTCAGCACGTGCTGTCCTTGCTTTACGTTAATCTCCACAAGTTTGCCTCCGAGCACGGCGGGCACCTTGACGAACTGTCCCCACTGGGTCTGCAGGTAGCAGAAGGCGTCGTCCTCCTGATAGCGGGTGCCGAGTGCGGGCTCGATGCAGCGCGTCACGCCGGCGTCGCCCGTAAACTCGAAGAGCACCTGTCCGTTCTCGGGTGCATGGATGGCGTCGGCCTTGGCGTGCTTGAAGGCGGCCAGCTGCTCAGGCGAGAGTTTCGGTCCCTGGGCCTGGAGGCGTGCCTCCTTGGCTTTCTCGAGGTCGGCGAGGAAATTGATTTTGGCCTGACCGCTCTTGTAGTTGCGATACTGCTCGGGGTGCATGGCCAGCTCGTAGAGCTCCTCGTCGTCCTGTCCGCGGTCCCATCCGTTCTCCTCCATCTCCTTGATGAAGCCGGGCAGGGCGTCCTGGAGCAGGGTGTGGGGGTCGGCGTCGGTGAATTCCTTGCCTTTCTCGTGGGCCAGCTCCACCAGCTCGGGGGCGATGGTGCCGGGAATCTTTCCGCTCTTGCCCAGAATCATGCCCCACATGGCGTCGTCCATCATCACGAAGCGTCCCTTGCCCTGAGCCATGGTGAGGAGGTTCATGAGGGCGATGTTCTTGACGTACTGCGAGAAGGGCGTGACAAGTGGAGGATAGCCCACCCGCGGCCACACGTAGGCCACCTCGTCAAAGAGCTTCACCAGCAGTTCGT
>CAMJRQ010000133.1 GCA_946408305.1 uncultured Prevotellaceae bacterium | reverse complement strand
GAGCTCGGGGCCGAAGTGCTTGATATAGAAATCGATGAGGGCTGGGGCATAGAGGGCCGATACCACTTCCTGCCCGGTCGGGTGCACGGCGAGGGGCAGTATATGGCAGCCCTGCGCAAAAAAGACAACGTGCTGCGGGAGCCTTCGCAACACGTTCCTCGAGCTCGCGCAACACGTTCCTCCGCCCCGCGCAACACGGTGTCTTTTCCCGAGTGGCTGCGAGGTGAGTATGATTTCTTTACACAGGCCGACCGCTGCTTCGCCTTCCCGTGCCAGCACGCTGCCCTGCGCAGCCGTCTGGCCGGTGTGCTCAATCTGGTGGTGCCGGGCGTCCAGGTGGCCGAGCTGCGCGGGCGCGACTGGCAGCCCTCCCATGCCCTGGCCATGTCTGCGGCCCTCGTGCGCGGCACGTTCCCCGAGGCCGAACTCACCTACGAGACGGCTCTACAGTATCTGCGGCGCGAGTCCATTGTGGTCGATGCCCCGCGCGGCATGGTGCTCGTCACGTTCGGCGGCCTGCCGCTCGGCTTCGTCAAGAACCTGGGCCCGCGGGCCAACAACCTCTATCCGCAGGAATGGCGCATCCGCTCGTCCCACACCGAGCCCTTCACGCTGCTCCCGTAGGGCAGTGCGAAGGGGGCACGGAGACTTGCCAGCAAAACCTTAAAGGGTTTCGGGGAAAAGGGTTAACCCTAACCGCTCATGGCCTCGGGCTTACTTTATTACCTGCTCCAGCGCGCGCTCCAGACGGCTCAGCACGGTGGTGCCCAGCAGCACGCGGCCGTCGGGCGAGATGAGGTAGTAGCTCGGAATCCAGCGCACGCCGTAGTCCTGAGCCACCCGCGAATCCTTCGGTCGGCAGAGCTCCATCGCCTGTGGGTAGGTGAGCTCGTATTGGTCGATGGCCGCTTGCAGCTGGGCGCGGTCGGTGTCGAACGAGATGCCCAGGAAGGCTATCGGATACTTCTCTTCGAGGCGCTTCACCTCGGGTATCTCGCGGCGGCAATCGGGGCACCACGAGGCCCAGAAGTCGAGCACCACGTAGCTGCCCTTCAGCTGGCTGAGCTCCACCAGACTATCCTCGCCCTCGTTGGGCTGGCATATGGGGCGGGCGATGTCGGGTGCCTCGGTCCCCAGGGGCAGCAGCGTGGCGCCGTAGCGAAGGTCGAGCGTGTCCTCGGCGGCGGGCTCCAACTGGGTCATCGCCAGCGAATCGGGGCCGAAGAGGTATTCCTCCTGGGCCGGTTTCTTCTCGCCGCAGGCCACCATCATCAGGGCAGCAAGCGGTAGGAACAGCTTTTTCATATTCAATAGGTTTTTAGTGTTTTGCATATCGTCGGAGTTCTCGGAACAGACGGGTGAAGACGGTGTCGGCCTCCACGGCGAGCCGCTCGGGGTGGAACTGCACACCGACGATGGGCAGGCTGTCGCACTCCACGGCCTCGATGACACCGTCGGTGGCCCGCGCTGCCACGCGCAGCCCTGGTGCCAGGCGCTCTACGGCCTGATGGTGGTGGCTGTTCACACGGAGCGTGTCGCAGCCCGTCAAGGCGTAGAGGCGCGAGGTGCGCGAGGTGATGACCAGGTGTGTGGGCTGGCTGGAGGGCAGGCTCTGGCGGTGGTGGAGCGTCGTGTCGGGGTATTCCGAAGGCAGGTCCTGATAGAGCGTGCCGCCCAGGAAGACGTTCAGCATCTGCATGCCGCGGCAGATGCCCACGATGGGTTTCTTCAGTCCGACGGCCTCGCTGAGCAGGCGCCACTCGTGGCCGTCGCGCTCCAGGTTCACCTCGCCCAGCTGGGGCGAAGGCTCGTGTCCGTAGCGCGCCGGGCTCACGTCCTCGCCGCCGGGAAGCAGCAGGACGTCAATCTTGCGGAGCACGCGGCGAAGGGCACGTTCGTCCAACCCGTCGGGGATGATGAGGGGGATGTGACCGCCGCGCTCGATGGCATTGACGTAAGAACGCAGCACGCTGGCCGAGTTCTCCTTGCGCTCCTCGGCCACGCCCACGATGAGTTGCCGCTCGGCCCGGGCCTGCAGGCCGAGGGCCAGAAGCAGCCCTGCAACGTAAAGTCTTTTCATGTGAGTGACGGTTAGGTGTGCCACCGACAAAGGTACGAAGAAAATCCCAACTGCCGCCTTTCTCTGCTCCCTTTTATTTTGCATTTTGCCCAAATCGTTGTACTTTTGCACTCAGAAAACAACCCCACGCATGATTGTTTGTATCGCAGAGAAACCCTCGGTGGCCCGCGACATTGCCCACATCCTGGGTGCCGACCGGCAGATGGACGGCTACCTGGAGGGCAACGGCTATCAGGTGACCTGGACCTTCGGCCACCTGTGCGAGCTGAAGGAGCCTCAAGACTATACCCCCATGTGGCAACGGTGGGACCTCTACCGTCTGCCCATGATTCCGCCCCGCTTCGGCATCAAGCTGAAGGCCGACAAGGGGATTGAGAAGCAGTTTGCCGTCATCGAGCGGCTGATGGCTGCGGCCGACGAGATTGTCAACTGCGGCGATGCCGGCCAGGAGGGCGAGCTCATCCAGCGGTGGGTGATGCAGAAGGCTCAGGCCCACTGCCCCGTGAAGCGTCTCTGGATAAACAGCCTCACCGAGGATGCCATCCGCGAGGGCTTCCGCACACTCAAGGACCAGAGCGAGTATCAGAGCCTCTACGAGGCCGGACTGATGCGCGCCATCGGCGACTGGCTGCTGGGCATGAACGCCACGCGACTCTACACCCAGAAATATGCCGCCGGTCGCCACCAAGTGCTCAGCATCGGCCGTGTGCAGACGCCCACGCTGGCCCTCATCGTGCGCCGGCAGTACGAGATAGAGCACTTCGAGCCCGTGCCCTACTGGGTGCTCACCACGCGCTATCGCGACGTCACTTTCTCGGTCGTCATGGAAGAGGGCGACCGCGGCTACCGCACTCGCGAGGAGGGCGAACGGGCGCTGGAAAGCATCCGTCAGCAACCCTTCACCGTCACCAGCGTGCAGAAGAAGTCAGGCTCCGAGGCCCCGCCCCGCCTCTTCGACCTCACGAGCCTGCAGGTGGAGTGCAACAAACGCTTCGGCTTCAGTGCCGACACCACCCTGCGCCTCATACAGAGCCTCTACGAGAAGAAACTCACCACCTATCCGCGCGTCGACACCACCTTCCTGCCCGACGACGTCTATCCCAAGTGCCCGCAGATTATGAATGGGCTACGAGCCTACTTTCACCTGATGGATCGCATCAAGGGCCAGCCGCTCAAGAAGAGCAAGAAGGTCTTCGACAACAAGAAGGTGACCGACCACCACGCCATCATCCCCACCGGCGTGGAGGCCAAGGGCATGACCGAGATGGAGGCCAAGGTCTACGACCTGGTGGCCCGCCGCTTCATCGGCGTCTTCCATCCCGACTGCCTCTTCGACACCACCACCGTCATGGGCCGCGTGGCCGACATCGACTTCAAGGCCACCAGCAAGGTGATCACCGACCCCGGATGGCGCGTGACCATCGCTCCAGCCTCCGCCGACACGGCCGAGAAGGAAGGCGAGAAGGACGCTCCCGCCGAGGAAACATTCACCGAGGGAGTCACCTTCACCAAAGGAGAGAGCGGCCCCCACACGCCCGACCTGGCCGAGAAGCAGACCACCCCGCCCAAGCCCTACACCGAGGCCACTCTGCTGCGCGCCATGGAAACGGCCGGCAAGACCGTGGAGGACGAGGAACTGCGGGACGCGATGAAGGAGAACGGCATCGGGCGACCCAGCACGCGCGCCGCCATCATCGAGACCCTCTTCCGCCGGCACTACATACAGAAGAAAGGCAAGACGCTCTGGGCCACGCCCACCGGAGTGGAGCTCATCGGACTCATCCGCGAGGAACTGCTCATGAGTGCCGAACTCACCGGCCGATGGGAGAAGAAGTTGCGCCAGATTGAGCACCACCAGTATGAGGCACGCACCTTTCTGGAGGAACTCAAGCAGATGGTCACCGACATCGTCACTTCGGTGCGCAACGACCCCACACCGCGCCAGATAACAGTCATGCCCGAGGCCCCGGCCGACGCAAAGACGAAGACTTCGCGCAGCAAGAAACAATAAATCACGCATTTTGCCGTTATTAAAGAGTAGTGTAACGGAAAAAAGGCGAAATGACAAAAGGTAATTCTTTCCTGTTCCTGCTCCTGGCAGCCCTCTGCCTGCTCTCGTCGTGCGGCGCCGAGAAAAGCGTGAAGAAGGGCGACGCCTTCTTTGCCATCGGCGAATACTACGACGCCGCGGCCGAGTACAAGAAAGCCTATTCGCGCACCGCCATCAAGGACAAGGCCAAGCGCGGCGAGCGGGCCTGGAAGATGGCCGAGTGCTACCGTCTGATGA
>CAMJRQ010000132.1 GCA_946408305.1 uncultured Prevotellaceae bacterium | reverse complement strand
GCATTCAGGCCTACGACTATCGCCACCTGAACCCCGACGGCTCGGTGGGCACCGTGCCCGACTCGCTCACCCGTGTCTTCCACACCCAGGGCGGCCGCGAGGTGCGCGACGGCGGCGGCATCAAGCCCGACATCGTGGTGCACCCCGACAGCCTCGCCACCATCGTCTACGACCTCGTGGAGAGCGACGAGTTCTTCGACTTCACCACCCGCTACGCCGCCGAGCACCCCACCATCGCCCCGGCCGGCGAGTTCCGCCTCTCCGACGAGGACTATGCCCGCTTCGTGCAGTTCATCCAGGAGAGCGGCTTCACCTACAACCGCCGCAGCGACGAGCTGCTGCGCCTGCTCCGAGATGTGGCCCGCCGCGAGGGCTATCTCGAGACGGCCCAGGCTGAGTTCGACGCGCTCGAGGCCCGCTTCTCGCCCAACCTGGCGGCCGACCTGCAGCGCAACCGCAAGGCTATCGAGCCCTATCTCTGCGACGAAATTGTGCGCCGCTATTACTACGAGCGCGGCGGAGTGAAGCAGACGCTCGTGGGCGACCCCTGCACGGAGCAGGCCCTCAAGCTGCTGGCCGACCCGGCCGAGTATGCCCGTATATTGGGAAAAACCGCAAACTGACATCGCATGAGACGCCGAGACATCCAACGCTCCAACCGCAATTTCCTCATGGGCACCGCAGCCATGGCGCTGGTGGTGCTCATGGCCGTGGCCCTGTTCTGGTACTGGTGCCTGCCGTAGCGGGGCAGACATTGCTCAGGCATCCCCCTGCCTGATGACCGATAGAGGTGGTTGCCAAAAACTCCCCTCCCCATGCTTGGGGAGGGGTAGGGGTGGGGACAGTGAGGACTTTCTTTACATCCTGCACCTCTCCTGCATGACCTTTTCGCGACATTTCGCACTTTCTGGTTCGTCGCGAAAGCCAACCCTGGCCAGAACAACGTGAAGTTTTGTCCCACGCAACACGTTGTTTTGGCCAAAACTCCACGTTGTCTTTGCGCGAGAATGCCGTCGTTCTGGTCCAAACCCCGGCTCGCTGCCCGCCGAGCGAATTTTGGAACCACTGATTATCAGATGGTTAATTTTTTAAGGTTTGCTTGGATTGCCCAAAATTCAACCTTTCGTCAAGGAAATCCATCCTTTTGCCATGCATTTTCGGGCACCCCTCCGAGGAGCGGAAAAGGCTCGGAGGTAAGAAATCTTTATGCCGTGTGGGTAAAAAAAACGGTGTCCAAAGAAAACGGCCTGAAAGGCCAACTCGCTTACAGCCCAGGGCATCGCCCTGGGTTGTTTTGTGATAAGGTGGAAGTCGCCCTGTCAGGGCAAAAGACACTGGCGGTCAATGCTTTTGTCCCTACAGGACGTAGCGTTCTGGACTGTTTTCCCCAGGGCGATGCCCTGGGCTTAGAGCTGGCTGGCCTTTCAGGCTGTCCTTACGCTCGCCTCAGAATGACAATTTGCGCAAGTCTGTCATGCTGAGCGTAGCGAAGAATCTATGTTCCCAAAGTGAATATTGGCCTACGCATCCAGCTCTCAATCCGGCTCTCGCAGCTCTCTACGTACGGAAAATTCCAAAAAGATTTGGTATTTCCCGCACTTCTTCGTAACTTTGCGGCCGAAAAGATGAATGTGAGGAGCTGGAGAGTTCCTCACTTTTCGTTATATAAATAGGTAAAAGTCACATGATAGACAAGAACACAGTACAGCAGGCCGTCGAAGAATGGCTGGAGGGAAAAGAGTATTTCCTGGTGGACCTGAGCATCAGTGCGGACGACCGCATCGTGGTGGTCATTGACCATGCCGATGGCGTGTGGATTGAGGATTGTGCCGAGCTGAGCCGTCACATCGAATCGCGCCTCGACCGCGACGCCGAGGACTACGAACTCGAGGTGGGCAGCGCCGGACTGGGGCAGCCCTTCAGGGTGCACCGCCAGTATGAAATCCATGTGGGCAAGCCCGTGGAGACGCAGACGCTCGACGGACGCAAGGTGCGCGGCACGCTGGTCAATGTGGACGACGAAGGTTTCACGCTCAGCGTGGAGCAGAAGGTGAAGGAAGAGGGCAAGAAGCGCCCCGTAAAGCAGCTGGTGGACCAGCGTTTCGCCTTTGCCGACGTGGCTTACACGAAGTACCTCATCAAGGTGTGACACACACACCCACTTAACCGAAAATCAAAACAAATACTATAATGGCTACGACAAAGAAGAAAGAAAGTGAAGAGAGAATTGCTTCATTCGCAGAATTCAAGGAAACGAAGAACATTGACCGCAGCACGATGGTCAGCGTGCTCGAGGAGTGCTTCCGCAGCGTGATTGCCAAAATCTATGGCAGCGACGAGAACTACGACGTCATCGTGAACCCCGAGAAGGGCGACTTTGAAATCTATCGCAACCTGACCGTCGTGCCCGACGGCGAGGTGAAGGACCCCAACACCGAAATCTCGCTCTCCGAGGCTCGCAAGGAGGACGAAGACTACGAGGTGGGCGAGGAGCTGACGAAGCGCATGGAGGCCAGCGAGTTTGGCCGCCGCGCCATCCTCACCCTGCGCCAGACGCTGGCCAGCCGCCTGCTCGAGCTGGAGCACGACACGCTCTATAATCACTATAAGGACCGCGTGGGCGAAATCATCAGCGCCGAGGTCTATCAGAACTGGAAGCGCGAGACGCTGCTGCTCGACGACGAGGGCAACGAACTGCTACTGCCCCGCAACGAGCAGATTCCCGGCGACTACTTCCGCAAGGGCGAGACGGCACGCGCCGTCATCTCGCGCGTGGAGAACACCAACGGCACGCCCCGCATCATCCTGAGCCGCACCGACCCCGCCTTCATGGAGCGCATGCTCGAGGCCGAGGTGCCCGAGATTCAGGACGGACTCATCACCATCCACAAAATCGTGCGCATCCCCGGCGAGCGCGCCAAGGTGGCCGTGGAGAGCTATGACGACCGCATCGACCCCGTGGGAGCCTGCGTCGGCGTCAAGGGAAGCCGCGTGCACGGCATCGTGCGTGAGCTCCGGGGCGAGAATATCGACGTAATCACCTGGACCGCCAACCCGCAGCTCCTCATCACCCGTGCCCTCGGTCCCGCTCGCGTGAACAGCGTGATACTGAACGAAGAGGAGAAGAAAGCCGAGGTATATCTCGACCCCGACCAGGTGTCGCTGGCCATCGGCAAGAGCGGCCTGAACATCAAGCTGGCCGGCATGCTGACGGGATACACCATCGACGTCTTCCGCGAAGTGGACGAGCAGGACGACGTCAACCTCGACGAATTCACCGACGACATCGAGCCCTGGATCATCGAGGAGCTGAAGAAGATTGGGTTCAACACGGCCCGCGAAGTGCTCAACGAGCCGCGCGAGAACCTCTTGCAGCGCACCGACCTCGAGGAGGAGACCATCGACGACGTGCTGAACATCCTGAGTGCCGAATTTGAAGACTAAAAACAGAGGAGGGAGACAATGAGTATAAGACTGAACAAAGCAATCAAGGAATGCAACGTCGGCTTGCAGACGGCCGTCGACTTTCTGGCCAAGAAAGGCTTTGCCGACATCGAGGCCAACCCGAACACCAAAATCACCGACGAACAATACGAGCTGCTCATAAAGGAGTTCAACAAGGACAAGGGCCTGCACAAAGAGGTGGCCCAGATGATCCAGAAACGCCAGGAGCAGACCAAGGAGAAGAAGGCTGCCGCACGGCAGAAGCCTGCCGAGGTGGTCGAAGTGGAGAAGCCCGTGGTGGAGGCACCCAAGGTGCTCGGGAAAATCGACCTCGACGCTGCCAAGAAGCCGGCTCCGAAGCCCAAACCTGAACCCAAGCCCGAGCCCGAGAAGCCCAAGGCCGAACCCGCCAAGAAGCCTGAGCCAAAGCCCGAATCCAAACCCGAGCCCAAGCCGGAACCCGCTCCCGAGCCTAAGGCCGAGCCTAAGCCCGAGCCTAAGGCGGAAACACCCGTGGAGACGAAGCCCGAGCCTCAGCCCGAGCCTGCTCCCGCTCCTCAGCCCGAACCCGAACCTGCTCCCGAACCCGCTCCTGCCGAGCCCGTCATCATCGAGAGCAAGGACGGCGTGAAGGGAATGGAGGTGGACGGCGTCTTCCGCATCACCTCGTCGGCGGTCGCCACGCCCTCTCTGACGGTGAAGGGCCACATCGACCTCTCGAGCATCAACCAGAACACGCGGCCCAAGAAGAAGAGCCGCGAGGAGAAACGGCGCGAACGCGAAGACAGGCGTGCTGCCGGCACCGCAGCCCCCGCTGCAGGCGGACAGGCATCAGGCGGCGACCGCAAGAAGCGTCTCCGTCTGGGCAAGGAGCGTGTCGACGTCAACGCCGTTGCCGCACAGCAGCAAGCCGGAGGTGGCAACAGC
>CAMJRQ010000131.1 GCA_946408305.1 uncultured Prevotellaceae bacterium | reverse complement strand
GAAAAGAATTTTCTTCTTCGCGCTAAAATTGAGGGCGGAGAGACACGGGACGAAATGTTGACAAAACGGTTTTTCCAGATTTGCGCAAAAGCCGACGCGGGAAGATGCAACGTGGAGCGTGGCTCGGAGGAACACGTTGCGTTGGCAAGAGGAACACGTTGCGTGGCGCAGGATTTCCTGCCATCGTGGCGCGAGAATCGCGAAAAACGGTCGAGAGACCAAGTTCGTGGCGAAAAACGGAAAATTCGGGAGCGCTGATATTCAGCCCGTTGTGTTTTTGCGGGCAACCCGCGGCTCGTCCGCTCGCAGCGTTTCGGGCCGAATCTAATCGTTCCTCACGTCCGCCGGGGTGGGGTGGTGGAGAGGCGGACGAGGGCGGGTTGGTAAAAAAAGTTGAAGAATGGAGGGTTCAGAGGAGCGCCTCGATGGCTTGTTCCAGGTTGGGGATGTCCTCCTGGCGGGCATGGAGGTCGCAGTTGCGGTCGATGAGGAAGTAGCAGGGCAGCTGGCGCACCTGATAGAGCGTGAGCATGTCGGCGCCCGGGCCCTCGTCGCAATAGACGCACTTCCAGGGGAGGTTCTCGCAGCACTGGGCCCATACGTGGCGGTCGGGGTCGACGCTCACCTGATAGATTTCCAGTCCGCGGCTGTGGAACTTCTCGTAGAGGCTACGCATCCTGAGCATGCGCTCGCTGCTGCCGGGCAGTCCGTAGGCGGTGAAGTCGAGTAGCACCACCTTTCCGCGCAGGCTGCTCAGCGAGAGCTCGTTGCCCTGGATGTCGGGGAAGGTCATGTCGATGATGCCCAGTTCGGAGACGCGCTCGTCGTCCATGTCGATGGTGATTTGCCGGGGCGGGGCTTGGTTGCGGCGCCCCTGTGCCACGATGTTCACGAGGTTCTCGGTGCGCGGGCTCTGGGGGAAGCGCTCGTGCCACGTGTTGGCCACGGCCCGCATCCACTTCAGGTCGTCGCGGTCGTTCATGGGGTCGAAGAGCATCTGCCCGGCCAGCATCTGGAAGCAGGCGAAGTAGCTGGCGGCGCCGGTCAAGTTGGGGGCGATGATGTCGTGCTTGATGCCCGCCTTGTAGTCGGTGACGAGTTGGCGTATGTGGCGGTCGCGCTCGTCGATGGTCAGGCTGCGGTCGTTGGCCTTGCGGCGCACGTCGCGCTCCAGCTGGGCCAGCCTCAGGCAGAGCATACGGATGGTGTCTGAGGCTCCGCTGCCCTCCACGCGATAGCCAAACGAGAGGTTCTCCATCGAGGCCTCCACGCGGATGGTCTCCGTGCTGTCCACGGCCAGGTTGACACCCTGGTCGGCTATGCGCAGGCGGTAGAACTCGGGGTTCGAGGGGCGTGGGCCGCGGAAGGCGAAGGTGCCCGTGGAGTCGAGCCGCACGGAGTCGGTCGTCACCACGCCGCGGTCGAGCGAGATGTGTTCCAGATAGAGCATCGAGTCGGCCGCCTCGGTGATGCAGCCCTCGATGGTGAACTGCCCCTCGCGGTGGCAAGCGCAGACCGCAATCAGGAGCATGGCGAGATAAAAAAACGTCCTCTTCATCATCTTTTCCGGTTACAAGATGCAAAGGTAGTGAAAATTTTCGTACTTTTGCCGACGATGTTCGGAAAGTTGAAAGAAATTCTCCATCGTGTCCACCTGCGGCAGCAGGAAGGGCGCTTTGCCATGCAGCGGGTCGAGGAGAGGCATGTATGCTCGCATTGCGGCACCGAGTTCGTGGGCCGTTTCTGCCCCCAGTGTGGCCAGAACGTGCGCAACGAGCGCTTCACGGCCAGTGCCGTGCTACACAAGATGGCCGATTCGCTGGGTTTCGACGAGAGCGGCAACCGCAGCATCCTGCGCACCGTGCGCGACCTCCTCTGGCGTCCCGGCTACATGATTCGCGACTATCTGGGCGGCCACTCGGCAGCCTATTTCCAGCCCTTCAAGTTCTTGCTGCTGCTCGTCATCGCCTATACGCTGCTGGTGCGCGTCACGGGCATCGAGGTGGAGGAACCTTCCGACCTGTCGAAATCCCTCTCGAGCGATGTGCAAGAGGTATTCAAGCCCATCATCTTGTTCGCCAAGCAGATTGTCGCATGGTTCCGCTCGAACATGACCTATGCCATCATCGTGCAGAACATCTTCGTGGTGACCGCCATGTGGTTTACCTATCGCCGCCGCTCGTGCTACACCTGGACCGAGACTTTCGTGGCTCAGATGTACATCTGCTGCCAGTTCATGCTGCTGGCCTTCGTGCAGACGCTCATCACGTGGCAGGTGGGCTCCCGCGGCCTCTTCCCCTACGCCGTGAACGGGTGGGTGGTCATCCTGGTGCTGCTCTACGACTTCTATCAGCTCTATGGCGAGCGCTCCCTCTGGGGCACCATGTGGCGGCTCGCGAAGGTGTATTTCTGGCTTGCCCTCCAGTATTTCCTGCTCCTCCTGCTGCTCGTCTTCGTGCTCGTCATCTACGTCGCCATCATTGACCCCGATTCCGTCCTCAAGGAATGAGCCTCCCGAGCGCCGGATGACGTCCGAAAAGCCCACGCACTGCAAATAATTCGGCAAAACACGCTCTGTTTCATAACTTTTTCGTAACTTTGCGCCCGATATTGCGCAAAGGCGCATGTTTTTTATACATTTTATACACAAAAAACCTAGATGAACGTAATTACAAAGACAGTCGAGTTGCCTGATGGAAGAACCATCAGCATCGAGACCGGGAAACTGGCGAAACAAGCCGATGGTTCCGTTGTCGTTCGCCTGAACAACACCGTGCTCCTGGCCACTGTATGCGCCGCAAAAGATGCCGTTCCCGGAACAGATTTCATGCCCTTGCAGGTAGAGTACAGAGAAAAGTATGCCGCTGCCGGACGTTTCCCCGGCGGGTTCACGAAGCGCGAGGGTAAAGCCAACGACGACGAGATTCTCACCTGTCGTCTGGTGGACCGCGCCCTGCGCCCCCTTTTCCCCAGCAACTATCATGCTGAAGTGTATGTTAACGTAATCCTCTTCTCTGCCGATGGCGTGGACATGCCCGATGCCCTGGCAGGCTTTGCCGCCTCGGCCGCACTGGCTGTCAGCGACATACCCTTCGAGGGTCCCATCTCGGAGGTGCGCGTGGCCCGCATCGACGGCCAGTACGTCATCAACCCCACCTTCCAGCAGCTCGAGAAGGCCGACATGGACCTCATGGTCGGCGCCACCGAGGAGAACATCATGATGGTGGAGGGCGAGATGAAGGAAGTGAGCGAGCAAGACCTGCTCGGAGCCCTCAAGGCCGCCCACGAGGCCATCAAGCCCATGTGCCGCCTGCAGAAGGAACTCAGCCACGAGCTGGGCAAGGACGTGAAGCGCGAATACTGCCACGAGGTGAACGACGAGGAACTGCGCGAACAGGTGAAGAAGGAGTGCTACCAGCCCGCCTACGACGTCACCAAGCAGGCCCTTGAGAAGCAGCAGCGCGCCGAGGCCTTCGAGAAGATTCGCGAGGACTTTAAGGCCCGCTATGCCGAGGCTCACACCGACCTCACCCCCGAGGAGCTCGAGGAGAAGAACACCCTCGTGGACCGCTACTACCACGACGTGGAGCGCGACGCCATGCGCCGCTGCATTCTCGACGAAGGCATCCGTCTGGACGGACGAAAGACCACCGAGATTCGCCCCATCTGGTGCGAAGCCGGCATGCTGCCCGGCCCCCACGGATGTGCCATCTTCACCCGCGGCGAGACACAGGCTCTGGCCACCTGCACGCTGGGCACCAAGCTCGATGAGAAGCTCGTCGACGACGTCCTCGTGCGCGAATACCAGCGCTTCCTGCTCCACTATAACTTCCCGCCCTTCTCCACCGGCGAGGCCAAGGCACAGCGCGGTGTGGGACGTCGCGAGATTGGCCACGGACACCTGGCCTGGCGCGGACTGAAGAGCCAGCTCCCCGACGACTATCCCTACGTCGTTCGCGTCGTCAGCGACGTGCTCGAGAGCAACGGCTCCAGCTCCATGGCCACCACATGTGCCGGATGCATGGCACTGATGGACGCCGGTGTGCCCATCAAGGCTCCCGTGAGCGGCATCGCCATGGGACTCATCAAGAATCCCGGCGAAGACAAGTACGCCGTGCTGAGCGACATCCTCGGTGACGAGGACCACCTGGGCGACATGGACTTCAAGACCACCGGCACACCCAAGGGTCTGACCGCCACGCAGATGGACATCAAGTGCGACGGCCTCTCCTACGAAATCCTCGAGAAGGCCCTCATGCAGGCCAAGGCTGGCCGTGAGCACATCCTGGCCGAGATGATGAAGACCATCTCCGAGCCGCGTGCCGAGCTGAAGCCCCACGTGCCCCGCATCGAGCAGATTATCATTCCGAAGGAGTTCATCG
>CAMJRQ010000130.1 GCA_946408305.1 uncultured Prevotellaceae bacterium | reverse complement strand
GCTGGGCCGACAGCAAATCGAGGAGCAGAAGCGCGTGGCCGGGCTCAAGCAGCAGCAGGACGAGCTGGCCTCGCGCGTCACGCAGCAGCAGAAGCAGCTCAATGCCCTCAACAAGAAGATTGACGACCTCATTGCCTACGAGATAGAGCAGGCACGCAAGCGGGCTGAGGAGGCCGCGCGCAAGAAAGCTGCCGCCGAGGCTGCGGCCAAGAAGAAGCAGGCTGAGAAAGCCCAGAAGAACAAGAAAACGACCTCCACGCCGCAGCAGAAGACCGAAACCAAGGCCCAGCCGGCACCGAAGTCTGCCGCCAAGCCGGGCGGATGGATGACGGCCGCCGACCGCCAGCTCAACGGCTCCTTCGAGCAGAACAAGGGCCGGCTGCCCGTGCCCATCACCGGACAGTACATGCTGGGCAACCGTTTCGGCGTCTACAACGTGAAGGGGCTTCGCAACGTGCAGCTCGACAACAAGGGTACCAACTATGTGGGCCACCCCGGGGCCCGCGCCCGCTCGGTCTTCGACGGCGAGGTGACGGCCGTCTTCCAGTTTGGCGGCACGAAGAACGTCCTCGTGCGCCACGGCAGCTATATCTCCGTCTATTGCAACCTCTCGTCCGTCATCGTCGCCAAGGGCCAGAAGGTGAAGGCCCGCGACGTGCTGGGCACCGTAGCCACCGATGCCGAGGGCAACTGCATCCTCCACTTCCAGTTGCGCAAGGAGACGGCCAAGCTCAATCCCGAGGCCTGGATAGGGCGTTGAGGGAAATGTTAAAAACGCAACGTGTTGCGACGGCCCGAAGAACGTGTTGCGTGGGCCATCGCAACACGTTGCGTTTTGTACAGGACCGCGTTGCGTTTACAGGCGCAGCCCGTCGAGCATCTGCGCATAGAGGCCGACGGCCTCGATGATCTCCTCTTCCCGGATGAATTCGTCGGCTGTGTGGCTGCGGCTGCTCTCGCCCGGCCCCATCTTCAGGGTGGGGAAGGGCATGAGGGCCTGGTCGCTCAGCGTGGGCGAGCCGAAGGGGCGGCGCCCCAGGCCGACGGCGCGGACGACGAGCGGATGGTCGGGGCTGATGCTGGAGGAGGAGAGGCGCGTGGAGCGCGGCTGGATGTCGCTCCGCACGTGGCGGCGTATCTCCTCGAGCAGCTTCTCGTTGGTGTAGAGCTCGTTGGAACGCACGTCGACGGTGAACGTGCAGCGGTCGGGCACCACGTTGTGCTGCGTGCCGGCCTGGATGAGGGTCACCGTCGTCTTCACCGGCCCCAGCAGGGGCGAGACGCGCGGGAACTGGTGCGAGCGCAGCCACTGGATGTCGTCCACGGCGTGGTAGATGGCATTGTCGCCCTCCTCCCGCGCGGCGTGGCCGGCACGTCCGTGGCTCGTGGCGTCGAGCACCATGAGCCCCTTCTCGGCGATGGCAGGCTGCATGCCCGTGGGCTCGCCCACGAGGCCCACGCTGATGGGGGGTAGCTGGGGCAGCACGCTCTCCACGCCCCCGTGGCCGCTCACCTCCTCCTCGGCGCTGAAGAGGAGGACGAGGTTGTAGGCCTGCGGCCGCCATTCGAGCCAGCGGAAGACGGCCAGCAGCGCGACGAGGCTGGCGCCGTCGTCGTTCGAGCCCAGCCCGTAGATGCGCCCCTCCTCGCGCGTCGGCTGGAAGGGAGGGCGCGTCCAGCCCTCGGTGGGCCGCACGGTGTCGATGTGGGCGCAGAGCAGCAGGGTGGGGCGCGCGGCGTCGAAGTGGCGCCCGATGCTCCACAAGTTGTTGCCCGAGCGGCCTACGCGCAGGTGGCAGTAGTGCTCCATGAAGTTCTGGAGCATGTCGGCAGCCTCGGCCTCCTCGCGACTCACGCGCCGGATGGGGATGAGCTTCTGGAGCAGGTCGACAGACTGGAGGGCAAGCGTTTCGAGTTCCATTTTTTCGTGGGATTTCAGGGAGCAAAGGTAGGCGGAAATTTCAAAAGTTCCAAATAAATTTGGGATTATCCCAAGTTTGCGCTACCTTTGTGGAAACAAAGAAATCGAAAGCTATGCAGAACAACAGTCCTTACGCAACCTTGATTCACAGCCAGGCCGCACACTACGGCGACCGCACGGCCATGATGTATCGCGACTACGACGCGAACGAATGGAAGAAAATCTCGTGGCGCCAGTTCTCCGCGACGGTGCGCCAGGTGAGCAACGCACTGCTGGAACTGGGCGTGGGCGTGCAGGAGAACGTGGCCGTCTTCTCGCAGAACATGCCCGAGTGCCTCTGCGTGGACTTCGGCGCCTACGGCATCCGCGCCGTCACCATCCCCTTCTATGCCACCAGCAGCGAGTCGCAGATAAAATACATGATCAGCGACGCCAAGATACGCTTCATCTTCGTGGGCGAGCAGTACCAGTACGACACCGCCTACCGCGTGCTCAAGATAGACCCCAGCATCGAACGGCTCATCATCTTCGACCACCACGTGAAGAAGAACCCCCAGGACCAGCGGAGCATCTATTTCGACGAGTTCCTCCGCCTGGGCCAGGCCCTGCAGCACCAGCAGGAGGTGGAGCTCCGCACGGCCGAGGCCGACATCGACGACCTGGCCAACATCCTCTACACGAGCGGCACCACGGGGCTGAGCAAGGGCGTCATGCTCACCCACCGCATGTATCAGGCCGCCATGCGCGGACACCAGGGCGCGCTGCCCATGACCGAGAACGAGCTGGTGATGAACTTCCTGCCCTTCACCCACGTCTTCGAGCGCGGATGGACCTACCTCTGCCTCACCGAGGGCTGCACGCTGGCCGTCAACCTGCGACCGCAGGAGATTCTGAAGTCGCTCCAGGAGGTACACCCCACCTGCATGTGCACCGTGCCCCGCTTCTGGGAGAAGGTCTACAACGGCGTGCAGGAGAAGATTGCCTCGAGCAACGCCGTGGAACGCAAGCTCATCCAGGACGCCCTGCGCGTGGGCAAGGCCTACAACGTGGACTACAAGATGAAGGGCCTCGAACCGCCTCTCGCGCTGAAGATGCAGTACAAGGTCTACGAGAAGACCATCATCGTCCTGCTCCTGAAGAAGCTCGGCCTGGAGCGCCACAACTTCTTCCCCACGGCCGGAGCCGCCATACCGCCCGCCATCGAGGAGTTCGTACATTCCGTGGGCATCCTCATGGTGGCCGGCTACGGGCTCACCGAGAGCACCGCCACCGTCTCCTGCGACCGCTGGAACCAGCCCACCACCATCGGCTCCATCGGCCGCGTGCTCAACGGAGTGCAGGTGAAGTTCGGCGAGAACAACGAGATTCTCCTCAAGGGCGACACCATCACCAAGGGCTACTACCGCAAG
This sequence comes from uncultured Prevotellaceae bacterium, assembly GCA_946408305.1. Next base: position 1,078 of record CAMJRQ010000130.1, on the reverse strand, counting down.
GCCGAGGTGACGGCCCTCTCCATCGACGCCGAGGGATGGTTCCACACGGGCGACGCCGGCTACATGAAGGACGGCGAGCTCTTCATGACCGAGCGCATCAAGGACCTCTTCAAGACCAGCAACGGAAAGTATATCGCCCCGCAGCTGCTGGAGAGCAAGCTCGTCGTGGACCGCTACATCGACCAAATCGTCATCATCGCCGACCAGCGCAAGTTCGTCTCCGCCCTGGTCATTCCCGAATACGCGCTGCTCGAGGAGTTTGCCCAGCAGCACCACATAGCATTCAAGAACCGGGCCGACCTCTGCGCCAACCCCAAGATTGTGGATTTCGTCATGTATCGCCTCGACACGCTCCAGCAGGAGTTTGCACACTACGAGCAGGTGAAGCGCATCACCCTCCTGCCCGAACCCTTCTCGCTCGAGAAAGGCGAACTCACCAACACGCTCAAGGTGAAACGCTCCGTGCTGAACCAGAACTACGCTCCGCAGATAGAGAAGATGTACGAGGAATGAGGCGGCGACTTGCCCCCTCATGCGCCTGTGCCCATTCCAGTGGGCGCAGACGCTGAGCGAAGGCAGAGATGGCAAAGTTAGACCGGCGCTGCCTTATATTCAAATGAGGGTGTGGTGTCCATAATGCACTGTCTGTGGAAGCAAACAGGGAGAGCGCTTTGGCGAACGAAATCCACTGCACGCACTAAACCTTTGAGGACTTGATAGACTTAGTCGACGAGGTTTTGTCTACGGATAATGAACCTTTCCATATAATGTATAATTGTCCCCTTAACAATAGTTTTGCACCTCGAAACAACTAGGAAGGACCATGAACCTAAAAGAAAGAATTCAGAATGCGATACGAGCAGAATTGGAACCATTGGGCTTCCGATATCTGAAATCTACGTCCGATTTTAAACTCGTCATTGATAGCAATACGCTGGTATTCTTAGGCTATGTGGCAGATTGCTTTCATCGTGGCCAAATTGATGTTAATCTCTACCCTGCGGCCTGCTATCAGGATATTGAAAACGTACAATACAAGTTGGCAGGTTATAGTACGGACAAAAATGGACATCTTCGT
>CAMJRQ010000129.1 GCA_946408305.1 uncultured Prevotellaceae bacterium | reverse complement strand
AGGTGCCCGTGCTGCGCTGGCCCGGCGGATGCTTTGCCGACGACTACCACTGGATGGACGGCATCGGGCCACGCTCAGAACGTCCCACGCTGCGCAACAACAACTGGGGCGGCACCATCGAGGACAATTCCTTCGGCACCCACGAGTTCCTGAACCTGTGCGAGCTGCTCGGCTGCGAGCCCTACGTTTCGGGCAACATCGGCAGCGGCACGGTGCGCGAGATGGCCCAGTGGGTGGAATACATGACCAGCAGCGGCGACACCCCCATGGCACGCCTGCGTCGCCAGAACGGGCGCGAGAAGCCCTGGCACGTGCGCTACTTCGGACTGGGCAACGAGGCCTGGGGATGCGGCGGCAACATGACGCCCGAGTACTACTCGAACGAGTATCGCCGATACAACACCTACCTGCGCAACCAGCCCGGCAACCGCCTCTATCGCATCGCATCGGGCGCCTCGGACTACAACTACAACTGGACACGCGTGCTCATGAAGAGCATCGGCCGCCACATGGACGCCCTCTCCGTCCACTACTACACCGTGAAGAACTGGGGCCGCAAGGGCAAGGCCACACAGTTCTCCGACGAGGAATACCTGCTCACGCTCGAGAAGTGCCTCGACGTGGAGAACGTCCTGCGCGAGCACTGCCGCATCATGGACGAGACCGATCCTCAGAAGCACATCGCCCTGCTGGTGGACGAATGGGGCACCTGGTGGGACGAGGAGCCCGGCACCATCGCCGGCCACCTCTACCAGCAGAACGCCCTGCGCGACGCCATCGTGGCCGCGCTGATGCTCAACGTCTTCCACCAGTTCACCGACCGCGTGCGCATGGCCAACATAGCCCAGATGGTCAACGTGCTGCAGGCCATGATACTGACCGACCAGGAGGGCGAGGGCCACATGGTGCTCACGCCCACCTACCACGTCTTCGAGATGTTCCGCCCCTTCCAGGAGGCCACCCACCTGCCCCTCACGCTCTCCTGCGACTCCGTCCTGACCTCCGAGGGCAAGCCCGTGCCCCTCGTGTCGGCCTCGGCCGCACGCATGCAGGACGGCACGCTCGTCCTCTCGCTCGTCAACACCAGCCTCTCCGAGAACGAAGACATGACCGTCAGCCTCGGCACGGAGGCCAAGCGCGTGGAGGGACGCATACTCACCAGCCCCAAGGTGAACGACTTCAACGACTTCGACCATCCCGACGTGGTCGCCCCCGCTCAGTTCAAGGGAGCCCGCCTCCGCAAAGACCGCCTCAGCCTGACGCTGCCCCCGAAGAGCATCGTGGTGCTCACGCTGCGCTGACAAGAACAGACTCACGCACGAAAATAAAGTTGTACTGAAGATTGGTTATCTATTCGTTTTTTTGTACCTTTGTGCCACAAAAGCAAGACAGATTCATTTTTTAACCCAATAAAAACTAAAACAAAGATGAAAATTTCACGCATTGAACATCTGGGCATCGCTGTGCAGAGCATCGACGCCGTGGCTCCGTACTTCAAGGACGTGCTGGGCCTGGAGATTTACAAGACAGAGGTCGTTGAGGACCAGAAGGTGAAGACCGCCTTCCTGAAGGTGGGCGAGGTGAAGCTGGAACTGCTGGAGCCCACGTGTCCCGAGAGCACCGTGCAGAAGTTCCTGGACAACGGCGGACGCGGCATCCACCACGTGGCCTTCAAGGTTGAGGACGGAGTGAGCGAAGCGCTGGCCATGTGCGACGAGAAGGGCATCCGCCTCATTGACAAGGCTCCCCGCAAGGGCGCCGACGGGCTCCACATCGCCTTCCTCCACCCGAAGAGCACCTGCGGCATCCTGACCGAACTCTGCGAGGAATAAACCCGTAAAAACCCTTCAGACTCCCATGAAACGATTCATGCTGACAGGCGTGCTGGCCTTGCTATGCCTGGCCAGCCCGTTGCACACTCAGGCCTACCCCGACACGCCCGAGAACACCTACCTCATGCTGCGCAAGCAGATGGGGCAGGCCCAGAAGAAGAAACAGAAGAAACTCATTCTGGCTCAGATAGAGCAGACGGGCACCTTCCAGGGCATGATGTATGCAGCCCAGTTCCTCCAAGACCCCGAGTTGCGCAAGACGGCCGCCCTCGCCGTGGCCCACATCGCCGTGGCACATCCCGAGTATAACGGCGCGAACACGCGCCAGCTGCTTCAGGACGTCCTGCCCATGCTCAAGAAGGCCGACGCACTGCTCGTCACCGACTATCTCAACCAAGCCTCCAACCGCGAGGAGGGCTTCGTCTCCATCTTCAACGGGCGCGACCTGACCGGCTGGAAAGGACTCGTGGAGAACCCCATCAAGCGGCGCCAGATGGACGGCGAGGCACTCGTCAAGGCCCAGAAGAAGGCCGACGAAGTGATGCGCGCCGACTGGGCCGTGCAGGACGGATGCCTCACCTATGTGGGCAAGGGCTTCGACAACATCTGCACGGTGAAGGACTACCGCGACTTCGAGATGTACGTCGACTGGCGCCTCGACCCCAACGGCAAGGAGCCCGACGCAGGCATCTATCTGAGAGGCACGCCACAGGTGCAGATATGGGACATCGCCCGAGTGAACGTGGGCGCCCAGGTGGGCTCCGGCGGACTCTACAACAACCAGAAGAACCAGAGCAAGCCCACCGAGGTGGCCGACAACAAGCTGGGCGAGTGGAACTCGTTCTACATCAAGATTGTGGGCGACCGGGTGACCGTCAAGCTCAACGGCGTGAAGGTCGTGGACAACATCACGATGGAGAACTACTGGGACCGCTCGCAGCCCCTCCCCGCCTGCGACCAGATTGAGATGCAGGCCCACGGCTCGCTGGTGAACTTCCGCGACATCTACGTGCGCGAGATTAAGTAAGTCCCCACAGGCAAACAAAAAAAGAGAGAAGCGCAGCGACTGACACCTCCCGTCAGCCGCTGCGCTTCTTTTTTGTCCGGAATCCCTCGGGGAGGAAACGTGTCATTGGCCAAGACCGCTGAAAGCGGTCTGAGTTCGCAATTCAATCTTCCCCTGGACGCAAACAATATTTTTTACCCCTCACGATTCAAGATTTCTTACCACGAAGCGCTCCGCACCTCTCGGAGGGGTGGACAAAAGCCATTGGCAAAAGGATGGATTTTCTTGACGAAAGGATGGATTTTGGCCCTCATCGGCAAATCTCGAAAAATTAACCGCCTGATTATCAACGCCTCCAAAAATCGCTCGCCGGCCAGCAAACCGAGGTTTGGGTCGAAACGACGGCATTCTCGAGCCGGAATAACGTGTTGCAAGGAACAAAACAACGTGTTGCGTTGCTCAAAACTCCACGTTGTTCCGCCTCGGGTTGGCTTTCGCAACGATCCAGAAGACAAGAAATGTCAGGAAAAGGTCGCGAGAAACTTGGCAATGATGACAAATAAACGTCATCCTTTCGCAACCGCGTGGGGCGAAGGTAGCCCCCCAGGAACGACAAAGGCGGAGGAGAGGGTACCGGGAAGTCCTCTCCGCCGCCTTAATCGTACAGGGCCTGGTCTCTTTCTACTCCTTCGCCACCCGGTTGTTCTCGGGGAAGACCACGCGGGGCCGGAAGGTCTTGGCCTCCTCGAAGTCCATGAGGGCGTAGGAGATGATGATGACGACGTCGCCCACCTGCACCTTGCGGGCCGCGGCGCCGTTGAGGCAGATGCAGCCCGAGCCGCGCTCGCCCTTTATGATGTAGGTCTCGAAGCGCTCGCCGTTGTTGTTGTCCAACACTTGCACTTTCTCGCCGGCTATCATCCCGGCAGCGTCCATCAGGTCCTCGTCGATGGTGATGGAGCCCATGTAGTGGAGGTTGGCCTCGGTGACGGTGACGCAGTGGAGCTTGGATTTCAGAACTTCTATCATCATGGCGTTTGTTACTTGTAGCGAATGTGATCGATGAGACGGATGGGGGTGTGGCCGCAGAAGACGGTGATGCAGCCCACGATGCTCTCGGCCTCGGTCCAGTCGGAGACGTCGGCCAGCGTGAGTCCGTCGACGATGTTATAGTATTGCACCTCAAGGCCCGGGATGGCGTCGATGTGGCCGACGACGTAGTCGTGCGTCTCCTTCACCGAGGCCTGGAGCGTGGTGCTCTCGCGCAGTATGCGGTAGATGTTGGCAGCCAGTTGCCGCTCGTCGGGGGTGAGGAGCGTGTTGCGGCTGCTCATGGCCAGGCCGCTCGCCTCGCGCACCACGGGGCAGGGCACTATCTCGAGGCGGAAGCCCAGGTCGGCCGCCATGCGGCGAATGACGGCTATCTGCTGATAGTCCTTCTCGCCGAAGTAGGCGCGGGTGGGCTGGGTGTACTCGAAGAGCTTGCTCACTATCTGGCACACGCCGTTGAAGTGGCCGGGACGGTAGGCACCCTCCATGACCGTGTCGGTGGGCGGATAGTGGAACGTGCG
>CAMJRQ010000128.1 GCA_946408305.1 uncultured Prevotellaceae bacterium | reverse complement strand
TATTGTTCAACATTTTTTACCTCTGCACCGTTCTCTCTCGAATAATACCCCCCCGAAAAACGACGTGAGGAACGATTAGAAACGATGCACGATGGTGCGCCGTAATTCAGAATTCAAAATTTAAAATTCAAAAGTGCTTGATAATCAGCACTCCAAAAATTCGGTTTTTCTCGATGAAACCGGGATTTGTGGTGAAAGAACGTGTTCTTGCGACTGGAACAACACGTTGCGTCGGTCGGAACAACACGTTGCGTTGACCAAAACCCTTGACCGTTTTGGTTCGGGTCGCAATTTCCGTCAAACTGTGAAAGGCAAATTGTAAGTAAATAGTCAAATTGGCAGTCTCCGTTTTTTGGTGCTTAAGATTTTTCTCTGTAACTTTGCTGTCGGAACAACGCTAACAACAAAAATTATGAAAAATCTATACTTCAGGCTGATGCTTTCGGCCCTGGCGTCGCTGATGGTTTCGTTACCCCTGTGTGCCCAGATTGTGCAAGGTTCGTGTGGCCCCAATATCACTTACTCCCTGAACCGCGGCAACGGCTGGATTACACTCACCGGCACGGGCGACATGATAGACAATGACTATGCCGAAGAAATCCCTTGGCACGCCTATCGCAGCGAGATAAAGACAGTTTCCATCAATGACGGGATTACGGATGTTGCCATCGGGGCGTTTCAGGATTGCCCTAACCTGACATCTTGTTCCCTCCCCGAAACGATGGTCAGCATAAATGCCTATGCTTTCCAGAACTGCCCGCAACTGGACGACATCGATCTGCCGGCCAGTATCCGCTATATCGGCCAGGGCGCTTTCTCGGGCTGCTCTGCCCTGAGCCAGATAACTGCTCAGATGAACCCGCCCTGCTCCTTCGGCGTAGGTGCCTTCGACGGCATTGCCGCTACGGCGCAACTGTTCATTCCCTTCGATGCACGTGCCGCCTACATCCAGACGGGCTGGACGACAGAGGTCTTCGGAGGTGGGCTTATTGAAGAAACGCAGGTCGTGGGCGACTTTTATTATTGGCTGAATACTGCTACGCGCGAAGCCATACTCTCGAAGGCTCCCGACCAAGAAGAGGTGGTGGTTCCGGAACGAATCGAATACCGGGGCCAGACCTACATCGTGACGGCCATAGCCGGTACGGCATTTATGTTTAAGCAAAACATCCGGAGCGTGACGCTGCCTCGGACTGTCCGACACATCCCGCCCGCCGCATTCTACTATTGCTACGGCTTGGCCTCCGTTCATCTGCCCGAGAATTTGGAAACTATCGGAAACAAATCCTTCGCAGGCAAGATAAACCTCACCTCGCTGACGATACCCAAGACTGTGACCTCCATTGGCGACGAGGCCTTTGCGGGTTGTACGGGGCTCCATGAACTGAAGTTCCTTGGCGGGCCCGAAACCATCGGCGCCGGTGCATTCCTGAACTGCACATCCCTCACCGAGATGACGATTCCCGAAGGCGTAGCCCGCATCGACAGTGCCGCTTTCCGCGGGTGTTCAACAATCTCCAGGGTAGAATTGCCCACCAGCATCGACTCCATCGGCGCACAGGCATTCTATGGGTGTTCATCTCTCATGATTGTCATCTGCGGCATGGAACAACCGTGCAGCTACGGCACGGATGCGTTCAGTAATATATACAGCACCAGCTACCTCTATGTTCCAAAAGGAACCACGGCACTCTACAACAGAGCCGGATGGAAAACGAAGATGAAAGGTGGCGACTTCACTCACATGACCGAGGAGCGCATTCGCATCGACGGCATCTATTACGAGTTGTACGGCCGGAGTGGTGGCGAGTATGTGGCTTTCGTGGAAAGCGGCATGAGCGAGTATAAAGACAGCATCGTCATACCCGAGACGGTGACTTACCGCGACCGCACGTACACCGTGACTACCATCGACGAATTGGCCTTTGCCGACAGTCCACTCACCTACGTTTCCATCCCCGCCACGGTGACGGAAATCTTCGCAGCAGCTTTCCATGGATGTAATACCCTTGCCACGGTCGTCTCGCTGAGCACCAGCCCCTATTCCATGTCGGCCAATCCGACCATGTTCACTGATATTGCGGACAACTGCACGCTCTACGTCCCCGCCGCTACCCGCCAGGCCTATATCGCTGCGGGATGGAAGGAGACGCAGCAAGGGGGGAACTTCAAGAAAATCATCGAGATGGGCGATGCCAACGGCGACGGCGTTATCAGCATCACCGATGTGGGTCTGATGATAGACTGCATCCTGGGCACCACACCGGCCGGCTTCTACCCCATAGCTGCCGATGTGAACCGCGACGGTGGTGTCAGCATCACCGATGTAGGACTGGTCGTCGACTCGATACTGGCGCAGTAAGCAAGTTGGGGAAAAAAAATTTCTTTCTCTCTCAGTCGCGCTCCCTTAGCTGCGGGAACTTCTCCTGATAATGGCGCAGGAAGGCGATGTCGAGCGTTCCGGTGAGGGCGGCCTCCTCTCCGTCGGGGCACTCCTGGTCGCGTCCGTAGGGGTCGATGATGGCCGTGCCGCCCGAGTAGAGGCACTGCGGGTCGTAGCCCACGCGGTTCACGCCCAGCACGTAGCACTGGTTCTCGATGGCGCGGGCCCTGAGTAGCGTGCGCCAGGCCAGCATGCGCTGCGTGGGCCACGAGGCCACGTAGATGATGGCGTCGTAGTCGTCGCGGTTGCGCGACCAGATGGGGAAGCGCAGGTCGTAGCACACCATGAGCAGGAAACGCACGCCGCGCCATTCCACCACGGTGCGCACGTTGCCAGCCGTGTAGTGCAAGTTCTCGCCCCCGAAGCTGAAGAGATGGTGCTTGTCGTAGTAGGCCACCTGGCCCAAGGGCTTCACGAAATAGAGGCGGTTGCGATACGAGCCGTCCGCCGCATGGATGGCCACGCTGCCGGCCAGGGCCGCATCGGTGCGGGCAGCCATCTCTTTCATCCAGCGGAGCGTCTCGCCCTCCTCCGCCTCGGCTATCTCGGTGGGTTTGGTGGCAAAACCGGTGCTCCACATCTCGGGCAGCACGTAGAGGTCGCTGCCCGGCTGGCCCAGGATGGCCTGCTCGGCCCGCTGCCGGTTTTGGGCAGGATTGGCCCAGACGATGTCCTGCTGTAAGAGCGTAACCTTCATCTTCTTAATGTGTAAATGTAAAAATGTTTAAGAGTTTAAATGTTAGAATGTTAACCTTTTAACCCTTTAACTTTTTAACCCTAAAAATGTATCAGGCTGCCTCCGTCGCTCTCGGCGTAGCGGCGCAGCAGGTCCTGGATGTATTCGGCGCAGGCCAATACCTGCTCGCGGTTGCCGTCGTATCCGTTTACGATGGCCAGCAGACGCGTGGTGGAGAGCTCCAACTTGGTGCGCTCGTGGTCGCTCGTGGGAGTGCCGATGCCTCCTTCCTCGTCGCGGTAGACGGGCAAATGGGCTATGTTGAGCGGTCCGCGGCCGATGCCCTCATAGGGCTCGCCTTCGCGGCCGATGCCCAGCGTGAGCTGGTTGCCCCGAATCTTGTCGGCGTCGAATCCGCCGATGCTGTATCCGTAGGCTATGCTGGCCAGGTTGATGAGGTCCACGGCCGTGTCGATGCGGTAGAGCTCCTTCCCCTGCAGGGCACGGCGCACCAGTGCCTCGCCCGACGGACGGTAGCGGCTGGGGTCCTTGCCGCAGCGGCGGTAGGCCTGGCGCGTGGCTTCGATGGAGGGAATCTCCTTCACGCTGTCGATGGTGAGCAACTGGCGGTAGGAGAGGAGGAAACGGTCGATTTCCTCCCACAGACCGTCGGAGTGGGCCGAGTTGCGGAAGTCGGCCAGCACGGCGCAGCCCACAAATTCGGGGCATGCCTGGCGCAGCTCGGGCGAGACGGTGATGAGCAGGGTCTTATTCATGCAAGTAGCGGTTAAACATCTGGCGATAGGCAGCCGCTTTCTCCTCGAGCGGCATGGGATAGGCGCGGCTGCTGGAGGGCAGACGGTAGAATTCGAACGTGCGGCCCGGCACGGGGATGGCTTCGTTCATCTGGGGAGCCTTGGCCAGGCCCAGCGTCTGGCAGAGGGTCAGCGTGGCCTTTCCGCCCGTGGTGACGAGGGCTCGCAGCTGCGGCAGGCCTGACGTCAGGAGGTCGATGTCGGTGGGTTCCACCACCTCGAGAAACATGTCCGAGGCATTGGCCCGCTGGCGGCGCACGGCCGTGGCGGTGTCGAAGAAGGCCAGCCCGTGGGCGCGGCAGTGCTCCGTGATGAGGTCCAGCCGGAACGTCTTCCGCTCGAGGTCCAGGAAATGGTTGGCGTCGTCGTAGAACACCAGCCCCTCGATGCGCCAGTGGTCGTTCACCCAGTTGGGGTAGAAGAAATCCATGCGCCAGCGGTGGCGTGGCGGCGGAAATTGAAGCGGACGTTATATTAATGGCAAAGCGCGGAGCCGACGGT
>CAMJRQ010000127.1 GCA_946408305.1 uncultured Prevotellaceae bacterium | reverse complement strand
CTGCCCCAGGAGGGCGAGCTCAAGGAGCCCGACATCGAAATCCCCTTCGACGAATACCGCAGCTACGGGAGAAACCGGAGATAAGGTTGCTAAGGTTAAAAGGTTAAAAAGTTAGGGTTAAAAGGTTAAACTCTCAAACATTTAAACTCTCAAGCCCACATGAGCAATACACCAGAGAAGCAGAACATCAGCATCTCGCGCGACAGCATCGGCGACGGCACCATCTATCCCGCCCTCATCACCAACGCCCTGAAGACCGTGCGCTACCCCGGCACGGGAAAGAACGTCGTGGAGATGGGGATGGTGGAGGACGACCTGCGCATTGCCGGGCTGCACGTCAGCTTCACCCTAGTCTTTGACAAGCCCACCGACCCCTTCCTGAAATCCATGGTGAAGGCCTGCGAGGCAGCCATCCACGCCTACGTGAACCCTAATGTCGAGGTGGAGATAAAGACCAAGACCCTGCAGGCTCCGCGCCCCGAGTTGGACCAGTTGCTGCCCGGAGTGAAGAACATCATCGCCGTGTCGAGCGGCAAGGGCGGTGTGGGCAAGAGCACCGTGGCCACCAACCTGGCCATCGCCCTGGCACGCCTGGGCCATCGGGTGGGACTGCTCGATTGCGACATCTTCGGCCCGTCGGCCCCCAAGATGATGGGCATCGAGGACGGACGCCCCTACAGCGAGCGCATCGACGGGCGCGACCTCATCGTGCCCGTGGAGCAATACGGAGTGAAGATGCTCAGCATCGGCTTCTTCGTAGACCCCGGCCAGGCCACCATCTGGCGCGGCGGCATGGCCAGCAACGCTCTGAAACAGCTCATCGGCGACGCCCACTGGGGCGAGCTCGACTACTTCATTCTCGACACGCCTCCCGGCACGAGTGACATCCATCTGACTCTCGTGCAGACCGTCCCCATCACCGGAGCCGTCATCGTCAGCACGCCCCAGGCCGTGGCGCTGGCCGATGCCCGCAAGGGTATCAGCATGTATCAGAACGAGAAAGTCGGAGTGCCCATACTGGGACTGGTGGAGAACATGGCCTGGTTCACCCCGGTCGAGCACCCCGACGAGCGATACTACCTCTTCGGACGCGACGGCGCCCGCCGGCTGGCCGAGGAGATGCAGGTGCCGCTGCTGGCCCAGATTCCGATTGTGGCAAGCATCTGCGAGGATGGCGATGCCGGCACACCGGCGGCGCTCCACCCCGAATCGCCCACCGGACAGGCCTTCCTGCAGCTGGCAGCGCGCGTGGTCACCGAGACCGACCGTCGCAATGCGCTCCAGGCGCCCACCACCATCGTACACGTCCAATAACCCCATCACCATGAGAAGACGTCTTTTTTCCATTCTCTGGCTCACACTGGCATCAGCGCTGTCTTTCGCTCAGGGCATTTCCTACCTGAGGATAAACGAGATTATGGTGGCCAATGTGGACCGCATCGTGGACCCCAGCTGGAACTACGGCAGCTGGATAGAGATTTACAACTCGTCGTCGAGCGAGCAGAACCTCAAGGGCATGTACCTGAGCAACGATGCCGACAACCTGACGAAGATTCACTTTCTGGACGACTTCCCCGTGGCCCCGAAAGGTTTCGCCGTACTCTGGCTGGGGCACAAGGATGTCATCTTCCCCAATCAGATTGACCTGAAGCTCGACTGCGACGGCGGCTCGCTCTATCTGGCCAACAGCTCGGGCGTGCTGGTTCATGCGGTCAACTATCCCCCGGCCATCTCGCGCTGCAGCTATGCCCGCGAACGCGACGGCTCCACGGCCTGGAACTTCACCAGCACGCCTACTCCCGGAGCAAGCAACAACGAACGCACCTATACCGCCAACCGCCTCAGCCCGCCCGAGGTGAGCCTGCCCAGCCAGATATTCTCGCGCAGCGTGGAATTCAGCGTGACCATCCCCGAGGGCTGCACCCTGCGCTACACCACCGACGGCTCCACGCCCACACTGGAGAACGGCGAAGTGAGCGAGACGGGCACCTTCAGCGCCGTGCTGACCACGGTCTATCGCTTCGCGCTCTTCCGCGAGGGATGGCTCGACAGCCCCGTCGTCACGCGCAGCTTCATCCGCAAGGACAAGAACTTCAACATCCCGGTCATCTCCGTCGTCACCGACCCCGACAACCTCTACAGCGACCAGATGGGCGTCTTCGTCAAGGGCACCAACGGACGTCGCGGCAAGGGCACGGGCGAATACTGCAACTGGAACCAGAACTGGGACCGCCCCGTCAACTTCGAGTTCTTCCTGAACACCGGAGAATGCGTCCTCAACATGGAGAGCGAGTTGAGCCGCTGCGGAGGCCACAGCAAAGGCTTCACACCCATGAGCTTCAAAATCAAGGCCTCGAAGGAATACGAGGGCCAGAACTACCTCCCCTACCAATTCTTCCCCGACGAGCCCTACCTGAAACACAAGATGCTCCAGTTCCGCTGCGGAGGCAACGACTATACATACCGCTTCCTCGACGCCTCGCTGCAGAGCATCGTGCGCACCAGCGGCATCGACATCGACCTGCAGAACTACGTGCCCGTCTGCCACTACATCAACGGAAAATACATGGGCACCATCAACATGCGCGAGCCCAACAACAAGCAGAACATCTACGCCAACTTCGGACTCGACGACGACGAGATTGACATGTTCGACATCGACTGCGACTCGTGCTACATCCAGATGTGCGGCACCCGCGACGCCTGGCAGCACCTCTACAACCTGGCCACCGGCACCACCAGCGACGCCGCGTGGGAGGAGATAAAGAACCTGGTTGACGTCGACGAGATTTGCAACTACATAGCCGTGCAGTTCTATCTGGGCAACACCGACTGGCCCCAGAACAACTGCAAGGGCTGGCGCCCCATCGCCGACGACGGCAAGTTCCGCTTCGTGCTCTTCGACGTGGATTTCGCCTTCTCCACCACCGACATGATTGCCACCTTCCAGAACCGCCAGTGGTACACCTTCTGCCGCCTCTACGACGTGCCCTACGAACACTTCACACGCGAGGTGGAACTCGTGCCCATCTTCCAGGGCCTGCTCCGCTACGACGAATTCCGCCGCCACTTCATCGACGCCTTCTGCATCGTGGCCGGCTCCGTCTTCGACCCACCGCGCTGCAACGACGTGGTCAACCGCGCCCTCAGCATCGCCACCCCCATGCAGATTAAAAGCTGTGGCTACACGGGACGCAACAACGACCCCACACCCAAGGCTCGCGAGGTGCTCAATTCCATCAACAACCGCCAGGAGGCTGTCATCAACGCACTGCGCAGCCACAGCTCCTACCGCCTCTCATCGACCCGCCAGCAGCAGATACTGCTTCGCAGCAACGTCTCCGCCGCACGCCTCTCCATCAACGGGCAGACGTTGACCACCGGGCGCTTCGACGGACGGCTCTTCCCGCCCGTCACCCTCCGGGCCCAGGCCCCGCGCGGCTACCGCTTCACGGGCTGGCGCAACAACACGGCCGAGGGCGACATCGTAGGAACCGACGAAGAGTTGCCGATGCCCACTTCCACAGAGAAAATCACCCTCGTGGCCTGCTACGAGCGCATCACGGACGAGGACGACCCGCAGGCGGCACCACCCGTCATGGTGAACGAAGTGAGCGCCGGCAACAGCGTCTACGTCAACGAGTATTACAAGAAGAACGACTGGATTGAGCTCTACAACAACACCGACCACGACATCGACCTCGAGGGATACTATCTGACCGACAACGCGAAGCAACCCACCAAATACCGCATCGACGGTCTGGGCCTCGCCTCGACCCTCATCCCGGCCGGCGGATACAAAATCATCTGGTGTGACAACCTGCCCACCGAGAGCCAGCTGCACGCCAACTTCAAGCTGGGCAACGAGGACAACCAATACGTCATCCTCTCCTCGCCCGACCGCCAGTGGGCCGACACGCTCATTTACTGCGCCCACGAGGGAGGACGCAGCGTGGGACGCTTCCCCGACGGAGGAGCAAAGCTCTATCACATGTACCGCCCCACCATCGAGCGTGCCAACGCCATGAACCTCTACACCACCGAATGGGAGCCCACCGAGCATCCCCCCATCGATCCCACATCGATTGACATAGCCCACTCCGGTTCGCTGAGCCTGCGCTGCCAGGGCGACCAGCTGCTCCTCGGGAGCGAAGATGCCCGCGAGGTCGACCTCACCATACACAGCCTCGCCGGCACGCTTGTCATGCGGCAGCGCGTCGCCCTCGCCCTCGGACGTCAGAGCGTCAGCCTGCAGCCCCTTGCCCCGGGCGCCTACGTGGCTCGGCTCACCGATACGCAGGGCAACCGCTGCAGCGCCAAGTTCGTAAAGCAATGAATTAATTATTTAGGTTCGCGTACCTTATTCAATACGCGCCTCCCCCTCTTGCCCCACCCGCGGTGTGCTGCTCCGGCACGCACCGCGGGTGCTCTTTTTCCGGCTGC
>CAMJRQ010000126.1 GCA_946408305.1 uncultured Prevotellaceae bacterium | reverse complement strand
CGGCAGCCCCTTCCTCGCCACGATTCTGCAGCGCATCGTCGCTCTTCAGGGCTCCGACGCCGAGGGCTTCCCTCGCTGTGTGGAACACTCCTTCATGGTCTCGGCCGACAATGCCCATGCCTGGCATCCTAACTATCCCGAGAAGTTCGACCCGACGAACCATCCCCATCTCGGCGGTGGCCCGGTCATCAAGTTCAATGCCGCCCAGAAGTATGCCAGCGATGCCTCCTCGGCAGCCGTCTTCGCCGAACTCTGTCGCCGCGCCGGGGTGCCCTGCCAGCGCTTTGTCAACCACAGCGACATAGCCGGCGGCAGCACGCTGGGCAATATTCTGAGCGCTTCGCTGCCCCTGCGCGGAGTGGACATGGGAGCCCCCATCCTGGCCATGCACAGTGCTCGCGAGACGGGAGCCGTGGCCGACTACGAGTTCACCGTCCGGGCCTTCACCGAATTCTTCAATCAGAAATAAAACCTTTCCGCCATCAACTACTCACTCTTCTTCGACATCGACGGCACGCTGGTCAGCCTTCGCTCCCACCAAGTGCCGCCTTCGACTCTTGCTGCGCTGCGCGAAGCCAAGAGCCGCGGTTGCCGCCTGTTCATCGCCACGGGCCGCCCCTACCAGTGGATTCACACCCCGGTGCTGGAGCCCCTCCTCCCCCTCATGGATGGCATCATCAACCTGAACGGCGCCATGGCCAGCGTAGGGGGCGAGGTGTGTTTCACGAAGCCCATCGAGCCGGCCGAGGTCAGGGCCCTTCTGGCCGATGCCCGCCGCCAGGACTATTCCTGCGTCGTCGTGGGGCAGCAGCGGCTCACGCTTTTCAACGCCAAATCGTCGGCGCAGTACATCTTCGAGCAGATACTCCAGATTGGCGTCTCCGACATGCCCGTCACCTGCGATGCCACCGACTACGACGAGCCTGTCCTCCAGCTCTCGCCCTTCTTCAACCAGGAGCAGGAGCGCGTCGTCATGCCCTCCTTGCCCGATTCGCTCTGTGCCCGCTGGCATCCCGATTTTGCCGATGTCACGGCCCGCGAGGCCACCAAGGGACGTGCCCTGCGCGCCATCGTCGGACAGATGGGGCTCGACCCCAGCCTCACCATTGCCTTTGGCGATGGAGGTAACGACATCAGCATGTTTCGCGAGGCGGCCGTCGGTGTGGCCATGGGTGGCGCCGACGAGGCTGTCAAAGCCGAAGCCGACGTCGTGGCCCCCGATGTCGACGACGACGGCATAGCCCGCGCGCTGGAGAGTATCACCCAGCCTCATCCCAAACCCCTCTCCGGGGAGAAGAGCTTGTTAGCTCGTCGTTTCTCTGCCTCTCCTCGAAGGGGAGGCTGGGGGATGATGCTTCTTATTTTCCTCTTCCTTCTCTGCCCCCTCATCTCTTTGGCCCAAGAAAGACCGAAGGTGGCTGTGGTGCTGAGCGGTGGCGGCGCCAAGGGCACGGCCCACATCGGTGCGCTCCGAGTCATCGAGCGGGCCGGTATCCCCGTCGACATCATCTGCGGAACCAGCATGGGAGCCCTCGTGGGCGGCCTCTATGCCATCGGCTACGACGCCCAGGCCCTCGACTCCATTGTCAGCAACCTCGATTGGAGCTACGTCATTTCCGATAAGGAGAACCTCGAAGCCCAGAGCCTGGCCGACCGCGAGCGGCGCTACACCTATGCCTTCTCGCGCAGCTGGGGCGGCAAGGGCGACCCCACTGCGGGCGGGCTCGTCGCTGGAAAGAATCTCGATGTCCTCTTCCAGCGCCTCTGCATCGACTACCTTGATTCGATTTCCTTCGACAGCCTCCCCATCCCCTTCTCCTGCGTGGCCACAAACATCATCGACAACACCGAGGTCGACTTCCACTCCGGCCGTCTGCCCGAAGCACTTCGCGCCTCAATGGCCATCCCGGCCTTCTTCACCCCCGTCCGCATGGGCGACATGGTGCTCGTCGACGGCGGCCTGCGCAACAACTATCCCGTTGACGTGGCTCGCCAGATGGGAGCCGATATCGTTATCGGCGTCACCGTTCAGGGTGAGCCCAAGACCGCCGACCGCCTCAACAACACCATGGACATACTCAACCAGATTGTCGATGTCAACTGCAAGAACAAGTATGACGACAACCTTCGGCAGACCAACGTCGCTATCCGCGTCGATCCCTCGGGTTACTCCACCGCCAGCTTCACCTCTGCAGCCGTCGACACCCTCATCCGCCGCGGCGAGGCCGAAGCCATGCGCCACTGGGACGAGCTCATGGAGGTGAAGCGGAAGCTCCCGACCCCTCTCCCGTCCTCCCCCGAGGGGGAGGGGCTTCGCGTTGGAGCCTTCTCCTCCCCTCGGGGAGGCTGGGAGGGGGTCTGGGAGGGGGCCTTGAGGGGAATATTCGACTTCGAAAACCTCACCCATGCCGACGAACGCTTCCTGCGGGCCAAGTTCCATCTGCACGACGGCGACTCCATCACCCTCGAGCGGGCAGAGCAGGTGGTTACCTCCATGCGTGTCGACCTCTTCTGTCAGCAGGCCCGCTACCGCCTGCGCCAGCAGCCCGACGGACTCCACATTGCCTTCATCGCCGGCAGCCGCAAGAAGTTCCAGGCTGCCCTCGGCGTCCGCTTCGACACCGAGGAGAAAGTGGCCCTCCAGCTCAACGCCGCCGTGCCGCTCCGTGCCCGTGTGCCCATGGATGCCGATCTCACCCTCCGCCTGGGCAAACGCCTCCGCGCCACCGCCCTCCTCACACTCCATCCCAGGGCCTTCACGCGCCCCATGCTCTCCTACACCATCTCGCGCAACGACCTCGACGCCTACGCCCTCGGTCATCGCGACTTCACCTTTGTCTACAACCACCACCAGGCCGACCTCGTCCCCCTCCATTTCGAGGCCCGCAACTTCAGCTGGCGCGCCTTCGTGCGCTGGGACCACTACGACTTTCGCGACCGCCTCGCCTCGTCCACGGCTTCCGACCTCTCGCTGTCCGACGACCATCATTTCAGCTACCGTGCCCGCATGGACTACGCCTCAGAGGACGATTGGCTCTTCCCCACGCGCGGCTCTCGTTTCCGGGCCGAGTATGCCTACGTCACCGACAACTTCGCCCGCCTCGATGGCCGTGCCGGAGCCAACGATGTCAGCGCCCATTGGCGCACCACGCTCTCCCTCTCCCCGCGCTTCGCCCTCCAGCCCATGGTCTATGGCCGCCTGCTCTTCGCCAAGACCACCCTCCCGCCCGTCCTCTCCAATGCCATCGGAGGCCCCTGGTTCGCTCACTATCTCCCCCAGCAGATGCCCTTCGCCGGCCTCGGCCACATGGAGTTCGTCGAGCCCCATCTCGTGGCAGCACAGCTGCAGGGACAGTATCGCGTCGGCCGCAACCATTTCATCCTCCTCCGCGCCGCTGCTGCTGAACATGCCTCCTCGCTGGGCCGCCTCTTCCGCCGCAGCCCCATCGTCGGCGTCCAGGGAGCCTACGCCTTCCGCACCCCCTTCGGCCCCCTGGGCGCCCAGCTCGGCTGGAACAGCCGCTCCCACAAGGCACATGCGCTGATAGACCTGGGCTACGAATTCTGAAATAATACGATTTGCTTGGATTTTCCGCCAAAGTTTCGTTACTTTGCAGGTTGAAATACTTTATAGAACCGACGGAACGAATATGAGAAAATTCCTGTTTCTGATTCCCCTCCTCCTGCTTCAGACGCTCGGGGCCAGAGGGCAGAGCTTCACCAACGGCCAGCTCAAGTATAGGGTGAACGGGTCGGGCACGGTGGCCGTGCTGGGGCCGACGGCCTCGGTGAGCGGGCTGCTGCGCATCCCCTCGACGGTGACGCAGGACGGCACGACGTATCGCGTGAGCGCTATCCGGGCTATGGCCTTCAGGGAGCAGGCGAACCTGACCTCTGCCGTGCTGCCCGCCGAGCTCGACACGATAGGGCAGGACGCCTTCTACGGCTGCGCCCGCTTTGCGGCCATGACGGGACTGAAGCGGCTCGACGTGTGCGAGCCCTACGCCTTTGCCCGCACCCGTCTGGTCTCAGTGAACTGGGCCGAGGTGGAGGTGAATGCGCTGGGCGTGGGCATGTTTGAGGGTTGCACGTTCATGAAGAGCGTGTCGCTGCCACAAGGAACGACGCTGCTCCCCGACGCTGCCTTTGCCGGCTGCACGGCGCTGACCAGCCTGAACCTCGATGCCACGGCGCTGACGGCAATCGGCCAGCGTGCACTGGCGGGCTGCACGGCCATGAAACAGCTGACGCTGCCCGCGACGCTGAAAACCATCGGCGAGGAGGCCTTCGCTGGCATGACGGCTCTGGAGGGCATCGGCCTGCCGGAAGGACTGACGACGGTGGGCGCGGGTGCCTTTCGCGGCTGCACGGCGATGGAGTCCATGGAGCTGCCCGCGAGTGTGACGTCAGTGGGCTATGCCCCTTTCAGCGGCTGCACGTCGCTGCGCAAAGTGACGCT
>CAMJRQ010000125.1 GCA_946408305.1 uncultured Prevotellaceae bacterium | reverse complement strand
CTGTTGCCGATGATGACGACGGTGAACATGTCGACCTCGTCGGGGCGGAAATCGCGGAGCGTGGTGGTGCACACCTGCTCGCCCTCGCGCCCAGCCTGACGGACGTATCCCACTACGGTTTCGGGACTGCGCTCCTCGAGAAAAATTTCCCGAAGACGGTCCAGTTGCCAATAGCGTTCGTGGCTGCGCGGATTGTAGACGGCCGTCACAAAGTCGGCCTGGGCGGCAGCGCGGATGCGGCGCTCAATGAGGGACCAGGGTGTGAGCAGGTTGCTCAGCGAGATGACGCAGAAGTCGTGCCCCATCGGTGCACCCAGCAGCGCGGCAGCCTTTTGAAAGGCGCTGATGCCGGGCAGCGGGATGATTTCAATGGGCGACTTCAGGGCCCGCTTCATCTCGAAGAGGAGCGGAGCCATGCCGTAGATGCCTGCATCGCCGCTCGAGATGACGCAGACGGTTCTCCCAGCGGCGGCCATCCGGAAGGCCTCCTCGGCCCGGGCACGTTCCTGCCTCATGCCGGTGTCGATGCACTGGGCGTCGGGCCTCAGAAAGGGCTCGATGAAGCGGAAGTAATACTTATAGCCCACGACAACATCGGACTGGCGCAGTGCCTGGGCTACGGCGGGTGTGATGTCGGTGGGTGAGCCGGGGCCGATTCCTGCTACGTAGATTGGCATAGAGTCAAGATTTGAAGTTCAGCACCAGGCCCACGATGAAGGACCGACCGGGGCTGATGGTGGCGAAGTTGGAGTTCCAATAGGATGTGTCGCGCTGGTTGAAGAGGTTGTCGATACCCAGCGAAGGCTCGAGACGGAAGTGCTCGAGGGAGAACGAATGGCGTGCATTCAGGTTCCACTGGCCGTAGCCCTTGGCATAGCCGTAGGTGGTGCTGTAGCGACGGCTCTGCATGTGCCCGCTAAGCGTGATGTTGAAATGATGTTCGCGCCACGATTTGTCCCACGAGGCGAGAACCGAGCCCACGTGGCGGACCGACTTGTCGACGGGTGTCCGCGTCGTCTCGTATTCCTGCGTGGAGGCTACGAGCCTCTGAGTCTTGCTTTCCGAATCGATGAAGGTGTAGCCTCCGCCGATGCTCAGGCCCAGAGGCAGGAAGAAGCGGGCATTGGCGCTGACGCCCCGCAACCGGGCATGGTCTATGTTGTCGCGTTGCCTGAGAGTGGTCCAACCCGCGTCGCGGAGCGATGCCAGAGCGGGATTTGAAGTCACCTCGGCGAGCGTCAGTGTGCGATAGTTTATCATGTCGCGGATGCGGTTCAGGAAGGCCGTGGCCCCCAGATGCATCCACGAGTTGCTGTGCTCGACGTTGAAGTTCCAGAAGTGGTTCTTCTCGGGGTCGAGGGCGGTATTGGGCAGGGTGTAGCGCGAAGTGGTCTTGGCCTGGTCGGTGGCGTAGAGCTGAGAGAGGGTGGGGGTGCGGTAGCCGGCGGCATAGCTGGCACGGAAACGGAAGCCCGCTATGCGGTAGAAGATGGCGGCGTTGGGCACCAGATGGGAGCCGAAGTGGCGGTTGTGGGTGTAGCGCAGTCCCACCACGCCCTGCAGTCCGCCGGGAATGTCCACCTCGTCCTGCGCGAACAGATGGAGCGAATGGGTGTGGCGGCCTTCGATGTGGTCGCTCTGGCTGGTGAGCCGTTCCTGCACAAACTCCATTCCGGCCGACAACTTGTTCCAATCCGTCAGCCGAAAGACGCCGCGCAGCTTCTCGTCAATATAGTGCGTGCGTTTGCGGCTCTCCTTGCGGGCCTCGGCCTCGGCGGTCTGCCAGTAGTCGTAACGAGAGCGGAAGTTGTCGCTCTGGACGTCGAGGTAGACGTGGGTCCGGCTGTTCGGAACCCATCGGCATCCGGCTCCGTAGAGATAGGATTGGTGGCTGATGTCATAGGTGTAGGCCTGTCGCGGCGTGTAGGCGAAGGTCTTTTGGCCCGTCTCCTTGTCGACGGTCTGGCGCTGTGTGAAATAGGTGGCATTGCGAGGACGCTGGGTGCTATTCTGGTAATAGTTGCCTTTCACGTAGACCGACCATCGGTTGTCGAACCGCCATTCCATCTGTTGGCTGATGTTTTCGCTTCGGAAAGCGGCCGACATGGGGCGCCCCGTCAGCTTCAGCACTTGCCGGTCGTCTTCGTCGAAGGCCTGATAGTGGTTCACCTGCCAGTTGTCGGCCTGGCGGTGGGCATAGGATGTGCGGCTCGAGAACTTTCCTTGATTGATGTCGGCATCGACGTGCTGGTCGAGGCGCCCTTTGTTCATCACGGTAAGGGCCGACGAGACGTCGACGCGCTGGTTGCTGTCGTCGGTGATGATGTTGATGACGCCTGCAATAGCATCGCTGCCATAGAGCGCACTGGCTGCGCTGCTGTAGACCTCGATGCGCTTCACGTTGTTCATGCTGAGCCGTTCCCAGCGGTCGTCGCCGCTCACGCGCTTTCCATTCTCCAGGATGAGGATGTAGTCGTCGCTTACGCCGTTGAAGTTCACAAAGGTGCCCATGCCGCTTGTGTGGGTGGTGATGTTGGGCGTCAGCCGCGAGAGAGCGTCCTGCAGGCTGGTGACCCGGGCGTCGCGCAATTCCTTTGCCGTAATCACCTTCACCGCTACGGGCGAATTGTCGGCCTTGTGATACGTGCCGGTGCCGGTGACGACCACCGGATTGAGCGCTGTGGTGCGCAGCGAGTCGGAGTGCTGTGCCGCGGCTGTCAGCGGCGTCAGCGCGAGAAAAACAATCTTCAGTATGTGTTTCATTTTATGTTGTTTCTTTTCCAGACGACTTCCTCGATGTCGTCGTCCATGTTCAACTTGCGCGAGAGGACAAAGAAATAGTCGCTCAGGCGGTTCATATAGGCCAGGACGAGCCGGTCTACCACGGCTCCCGTTTCGGCCAGCGAGAGAATGCGGCGCTCGGCACGCCGGCAGACAGTGCGGCAGACGTGGCCCTGGGCTGCCGCACGTCCTCCGCCGGGCAAGATGAAGAGGCGCAGCGGAGGCAGCATCTGCTGCAAATGGTCAATCTCCCGTTCCACCTGCGACACCATCTCTTCCGTGACAATGTTTCCGGGGCGTACGTCGCGCTGCGAATTATCGGTGGCCAGGTAGCCGCCTACTACAAAGAGCGCGCGCTGCACTTCGAGCAGAAACGCCTTGTCGGACGAGGCTGGACAATAGGTGGCGAGCAGGCCGATGTGGGCATTCAGCTCGTCCACGGTGCCATAGGCCTCGAGCCGTTCGCAGCATTTGCTCACGCGCTGTCCGCCGACGAGCGAGGTCTGGCCCGCATCGCCCGTTTTGGTGTAGATGTTCATTGTATCAGTTTGTAGAATTGGGGTGAATAGTGAGGTAGCACTTGAGGGTGGAAGGCTTTCACGAAGTCGGCCAGCAACAGATGGGGCTGTACGCCGGCCAACTCGCGATAGGGCGTCTGAGCAAAGTTGCAAAAGAGTACTTGCCCCCGGCGATAGGCGTCGAGCGTCGTATAGCGAGCGTCTTCGGCTGCCAGGTCGGAAAGCGAGAATTCGCGGCCAAACGAACCGTCGGTCTGCCAGAAATCAGCGTGAACCGAGCGGGCGTAGGCTGCCTCGAAGTCGAGCGTCAGCCCTCCCGATTCGGTGTTGTCGGCCATGACATACCGGGCCCCTGCGTCGGCAAAGAGACGGGCCATGTAGCTGCGGCCACCCACGACGTACCATCCGTCGCGAATCTGGCGTCCCGAGGCCACACTGGGCTGCTCCTCGTTCAGTGCAGCCACCTCGTCGCGCAGCGTCAGATACTTTCTTTCCAGGTCGGCAAAGACGGCATTGGCGCGGCGGGCTTCGCCCGTGAGCACTCCCACCAGCTTAATCCATTCGGCTTGCCCCAGCGGATCGGTCTCTTTGTACCCGTGATGGGGGATGAGCGTGATGCCTGTCTCGCGCAGCAGTTCGAAACCGCCGTGCTTCGAGGCGCTGACAAAGATAAAGTCGGGGCGCAGCGTCAGAATGGCCTCGACGTCGAAATTGCCCTCCTTCCCGATGTGCAGTGTCGATCCCTTCCCGATGCGTTCCCGCATCACAGGCGAGAATAGGTTGCGCAGCGAGTTGATGCCCACCACGCGGTCCTCGAGCCCCAGTACCTCGAAGTTACCCAGTTGGAGGGCCGTGGTGCAGATGAAGCGGCGGGCGGGTTGCCTGATCACGATTTCTTCGGGAGGCACACCCGAGGCCGAGGGGTCGGGGTCTGAAATCCGGATGTGGATGCCATCGGGCCGGTAGGTCACGCCAAGCCCGCGGGCATAGCGAATCTCCACCGTGTCGGGGTATTCCGATGCCAGCTCCAGCACGGAGTCCTGAGCGGAGAAAAGTTGGTCGGCCGAGACGCTTCGGTGCTGCTTCCCGCAGGAGAGCAGCAGCGGCACGAGACTGCTGAGAAGTATCAATTTCCTCATCTTTTTTCCCTTGATGGGCAACTCGTTTTTTACGACTAAATAGGACGCGCCAGATGGGGGAG
>CAMJRQ010000124.1 GCA_946408305.1 uncultured Prevotellaceae bacterium | reverse complement strand
CCCGAGAAAATGACCTTTTTGTCATCCAGAGGCGAGTGCCGCGAAGCCCCCTTTGCCAAAACCCTTACCAGCGTTTTACGGCAACCATTCGCACGCCTGCGGGATGCCTTAACCAAGTGGACGAATATCTCCTCGAAGTTCTCCGAACAGCTTTTTTCCCTTCGGAGAGGGTGGAGCAGGTGTCGGGCGCAACAGCCGCCGACGCGAATTTTGGCTAAAACTTGAAAAATACGAGGGACAAATCTTGAATTTCAAGAATTGTCCCTCTGTGGGAGCGCGGTGTGAATAACTTTGCAACGCAGAAGGCACGAAATGACAACGGACAACTGACAACTGACAACGGATATGATGAAACCACAACTCATTTCTCTATGCGCCGCGCTAAGCGTGGCCACACTGGCCCAGGCGACGGGCGGGCATGCCGAACGGTATGTGGACTACAGGTATGAACCGCAGTGGCACCAGTCGACCACAGCCCTGCCCGACGACAGCTACAAGACCCTGGTGGGCCCGCAGGGGCAGCTGCTCTATGAATGGGGCGGGGGCCGCTTCTTCCCCTATCCGAACAACAACGGGTTCAAGACGGTCATCCACATGCTGGCCGACGAGAACCAGCTCTTCGGGCCGGACAGTCTCCTCTCTTCCCGCGTGCCCGTGGTGGTGGTGCCGAGCCGGCTGCAAGGAGCCGAGGTGGAGCAGACGGTCTTCTCCACGGCAAAGGCGATGGTGAAAGGCCGGGAGATGGTGCATCCGCTCGCCAGCGACCGCGAGGACATCATTCTGACCCGCGTGCGCAACACCTCGGGCAGGGCAAAGACCGTGCACCCGGTGGTCTATGTGAACAGCCACCACCGGGTGACGGTGGACGGCCGCACGGTAGGCATCGACGGAGGGAAGCATTTCATCGTGTCGCTCCCCGTGGACAAAGTGCGGCAGAACATGGCCGACTTCAAAACATGCCTTGAACTGGAGCCACAGGAAGTGCCGGCCGGCGGAGAACTCACCCTTGTGGGGCTCTACGACAACGGGCTCCCATCCGAGCTCGGCGAAAGACTGAAGAAGGCCCCCGACGAGGTGGTGGGCCAGATAGAGAGACGCTCGGGACTGTGTGCCACTACTGGGAGCACGAGACAGCCATCCCCTACGGCCGCATCCGGGTGCCCGACCGCGAGATTCAGAATCTGCTCGACGCCTCGGTGCGCGGCATCTGGCAGGCACGCGAAATCGTCGACGGCAACATCAGCCTGCAGGTGGGCCCCACCGTGTATCGCGGACTGTGGATTGTCGACGGAGCCTTCCTCTCCGAGGCCACTGCCATGCTGGGTGCTGGCAGCGATGCCCGGGCAGGCATCGAATACAGCCTGTCGTTCCAGCGGGAGGACGGCGGGTTCCGCAAACTGAACCCCACCTTCTGGAAAGAGAACGGCTTGATATTGTGGACCTGCGTGCGCCACGCCATGCTCACCCGCGACAAGGAATGGCTTGCACGGCACTGGGAAGCACTTCGCCGCACCGTAGACTACATCCACTCCCTGCGTGAGCAGTCGCTGACAAACCAATTTCCCGAGGACGACGGGCTGATGCCCCCTGGATTCATCGACGGCGGGCGGGAAGGTGGAACCACCGAGCCCGAATACTCAAACACGCTGTGGAACCTGGCTGGGCTGAAGGCCATGATTGCAGCAGCCGACTGGCTCGACAAGAAGGACGACGCCAGGGCCTGGCGGCGCGAGTGGGACGACTTCTACGCCACCTTCCGCCGCGCCGCCGCACGCGACCTGGCCACCGACGACTTTGGCAACCGTTACCTCAACAACATGATGAAACCCGAGCAGCGAGGCCTGCCACAGCACGTCCAGTGGACTTTCTGCCAGAGCGTCTATCCGGGACAGGTCTTCGAGCGCGGCGACTCCATCGTCGAGGGTACGATGCGCATGCTGGACACCACTCTCCAGGAGGGCATGGTCATGGGCACGGGCTGGATTCTCGAAGGCATCTGGAACTACTTCGCCAGCTTCTATGGCCACGCCTGGCTCTGGAACGGCCGGGGCGACAAGGCGGCCGATGCCCTCTACGCCTTTGCCAACCATGCCTCGCACCTCTACAACTGGCGCGAGGAGCACAACCCCAAGGACATCCATCCCATGTACATCGGCGACATGCCCCACAACTGGGCCAGCGCCGAGTTCATCCGCCTGGCTTGCCATCTGCTGCAGATAGACCGCGGCGAGGAGCTCCATCTGCTCGAGGGAATCCCCACGGAATGGCTGGGAGCCGGGATGGAGACCTCGCTCCAGGACATTGCCACCCCCTTCGGCCCCCTCACGCTCGCGCTCAAGGTGAGTGCCGACGGCCAGTGGGCCGACCTCCGCGTCGGCGCCCTCTCGGACGACTGCAAAGGAATCGTGGTGCACACGGGCGAATGGGGGAGCGTGGACGGGAAAAACACCGTCCGGCTGAAACCGCGCCGCCCCGGCAGCCTCAGGATAAGACTCATTCACTAATAATCCGATAATTCAGAGCCTAATTTCTTACCGACATGAAACGCCTCTTTAGCACACTCCTCTGCCTCAGCCTCTGCACGGCAGTGGCACTAGCCATCCGCGACGAATCGTTCGTCAACGTCATCGAGGGGACGGCCTCCAACATGCCGCCCCGCTACGTGATGCCCCTCGTGAGCAACGGCAACCTGAGTATTCGCTTCGACACGCGGGGAACTCAGATGGTGGTGCCCACATACACCGTGAACAACGGAATCCTGTGGGAGGGCCGCCGTGTGGGGCCGCCGCGCGACGCCCTCTTCTCCTTCGGCCATCTCAGAGAAGAGATAGCCTGCGGCGGGCGTGACTGCGGTGAGCCCGAAAAGTGGTCGCAGACGCTCGATACGCGACATGCCGAGCTCCGCTGCGAGAACACGTTCGGCGGTGGGCTGACCGTGAAGACGGAAATCTTCGTCCATGCCGAGCGGAACATCGTGGCCATCCGCAAGACGTTCAGCACGGCCCAGCGCCTGTCGGGCCCCGTGGCCTACAAGCTCTGCTACGACCTCTCGGCCCAGAAGGACAGCTTCGTCGTGCCTCACCGCATGACATTCACTCCTCGCCCGACGGGCGCGACGCCATCCGTCGACATCGCCTACACCGCTATCGGCCACCGCGACTATGCCGGCATCCTCTCCTTCTGCTCCGACCGCCCTGCACGGGTCGACGACCGCCTCGACCATCTCTCGCTCGCTGTGCAGGTGGAGCCGCAGCCAAACCGTCCCGAAAGCGTCAGCTTCTTCCTGCTCTTCTCAGACAATCTGGAGACCGACGACGCCGCAGCGCAGATTGCCCAATACAAGCAGCAGACGGCTGCCGAGGGCTACGAAGGCCTGCGTGCCAGTCACCGCACGGTCTGGGACGAATACTGGGGCCGTCTGCAGCTCGACATCCCCGACGAACGACTGGAACGAGCCTACGTCGGCGGTCTCTATCAGCTGAGGTCTAACGCCACCAGATGGTCTTTCCCCGTGGGCATAGGTCCGTGGTCGGGACATTTCTTTGCCTTCGACGAAACCTACTGCTACATGGGACTGGCCAGCAGCAACCACCTGGACATCGCCCGACGGGCGCCCGAGTTCCGACGTAAATACCTCGAGCGAGCCTGCGGCCGGACCAGCGGCACGGGAGCCCGATATCCGTGGGAAACCATCGAAGACGGCTTCGAGGCCACGCCCTATCCCTATGGCCACTGGTTCGACCACGTCTTCCACATGTCGCACATAGCCACGGCAGCCTGGACGCACTATCTCTACACCAACGACCAGACCTACCTGAAAGACGTGGCCTTCCCCATGATGAAGGAGTGCGCCCGCTTCTTCCTGCTGCATATGTGCTATTGGCACCCCGACGGCTCTGTGACCTTTGGCAAGACCACCGACCTGGAGCGCTTGGGCGCAGCCGTGGAGAACCCCTTCTTCTCCTCCTGCGGAGCCATCTACACGATGGAGTCCACCCTGAAGGCTGCCGCCATTCTGGGCGTGAAGGACAACATCTTCGCCCGCTTCCAGACCGCAGCCGAGGGCCTGCGCAAGACCCTCCCCAACGACGGCCAGAAATATGTGCCCTACGCCGGATGCAAAGAGAACAGTATTGCCGTGACCACCGGCATGTACCCCTATCCCGTGCTCTCCACCGACGACCCCCTGGAGCGAGCCGCCGTGATGCATTTCTACGACGAACGCTACAAGGCCGGGAACATGTATGCCCTCGGCAGTGGGCTTTGCCCCTGGTACGCCTCATGGATGGCCTCGGTGCTGGCCAACTACGGCGACCGCGACAAGTCGCTCAGCCTCCTGCACGAGGCTGCGGGACAGATAGGCTACTTCTCCGAACACTTCGAAATCAACGAGAAGGACGTCGTGAGGGTTCCCTGGTTCACCACGGCCGCCGGGAACTACGTCCATGCGCTCGACCAGACGATGCTGCTCAACCGCGGCGACGACGTCTTCGTCTGCCATGCCACTC
>CAMJRQ010000123.1 GCA_946408305.1 uncultured Prevotellaceae bacterium | reverse complement strand
CCGCTCACGTAGTTGTCGTTCAGCCCCACGCCCATAATCTCGCTGCCCATGTCGTGGAGGAGAAAGTCGCTGTAGGGGTGGATGGTCTGTCCGCCGAGCCAGGGCAGTTCGGTGCCGTTGAGCAACGTGGCGCCTCGGGGCCGCGTGTGGAGTGTGGCGACGTGGCAGAGGTGGCAGCGGGCCTGATAGAACATCTCCTCGCCGCGCTTCACCGTCTTGCGGTTCACGTTGCGCCGGGCGGGCACTCCGAGTGTGTGGAGGTAGAGGTCTACGTTCTCCATGTCCTCGGTGTTGACGTCGAGCTGGTCGTAGAGCAAGCCCATCATGGAGCCCTCCTCCATCTGCCGCTGCCCCTCGCATATCTCCTCGGGATAGCGGCTGTTGGTGACGCCCATGTCGGACGAGAAACCCAGCTCGACGGTGAGGTCGGCATGCTGTGCCTTGTTGCCCGAGAGTCCCAGGCGGAGCTTCCCGCGCTCGTTGATGTAGTTGCAGCGGCCGCTGATGCCGTATTCGGGATAGTTGCTCTTGGCGGCCAGGGCCTCAATCTCGTGGGGGTCGAGGGCCATCATCTGGCCCATGCCGACGTGGCGCAGGGGGATGCGCACCGTGCAGAAGAGGTCTTCGGGACGGATAGGCTCGTCGGTGTCGCGATAGTTGGGGGCATACCAGTCGGTGATGGTGTATTCGGGATAGGCCAACTCGTAGGCCTCGCCGTCGGGGAACTCGCCTTTCTCGTAGTGCCAGCGGCATTCGAGCTTGCCCTCGGCCTGCACGCCGAAGATGCTCTGGTCGTGGAGCACACGGCCGTAGTTCTGGAAGAAGGCTCCGTTCTTGCGCGTCACATAGACGAGCATGCTGCTGAAGCCATACTGACCGGAACCGTAGACGGGAGTGCCGTCGGGGTCGGTGCCTGTCTGGGTCCAGAGGGCAGGCTTCGTGCGTCCGGCATTGCGGTGGCACGAGCCGCAGCTATATCCGGCATAGACGGGCCCCAGTCCACCTCCGTATTCGTTGCTGCTGGTGCGGGCGTCGTCATAGAGTTTGTCGCCGCGCACGAAGCGTCGTTTCAGCGCGCCCGTCACCCAGTCGGCCTCGGAGTCGTAGGCAAACGACGAAGTGGTGAACACCGTGGCCGTGCCGGCCGAGAGGGCGTAGCCCGAGGGCACCTCGATGTCCTCCACGGTAAAGCCTTCGTCGTCCTGACAGCTCGCCAGGGTGGCCAGGGCGGCCGTCAGGTAAAGAATCATGCTATACTTCATCTCACTCACTTTTGTTCCTTTTTCGTTTATACGCCAATGAAGTAAAGGGCTGCCGCGACGTGCGCGGCGTGCCCTCTACTTCATCGGGAAAGGGGGTTGCGACGGAGCCTGCGGCTACTCGTTCTCGATGTCGTGGTTCAGGAAGAGGTCCTTATAGGCACGGCCTCCTTCGTAGCTGGTATTCCAGGCGTTGTAGAGCTTTTCGGCGTCCTGCGCGAGGAGCTTGCCCACCTGCACCATGTAGTTGCCCCAGCTGGCTGCGTTCTGGGCGGTGTAGTCCAGGTTGGCGGGGTCAGTGCTGGTTCCGCCGGTGGTGGTGCGTGCCTTTCCGTCTTTGAAGGCCAGGAACTCCATGGTGTGGAATCCGCGCACGCTCTGCACGGCCTCGATGGCGTCGTCGTCATCGCCGTCGCCCCAGGTGAGGTTGTCGAACTCGCCCGAGTTGAGGATGTTCACGATGGCTTCCTGGTCGAGCGGCCAGCTGTCCATGTTGGGGTCGAGGCCGAGGGCATCCACGGGGCCGAAGAGGAAGGCCTCGCTGGTCTCCCAGGGTTCGCGAGCCTCGAGCCAGGCGTCGCAGACGGCCTCGAAGCCGGCGTCGGAGGGAGCGGCGGCAAAGTTGCGGGCAGCGGTATAGAGGGCCGCGTTACGGTCGCGCAGGTCCTTGTAGGTGGGCATGACGACGGCATTGACATACGTGTTCAGTATGGGCTGCAGGACGGCGTCGCTGTTGATGCTCGTGGTGCGCTGGATGTAGCCCTTCAGGTCTTCGAGGATGCCGTTCAGGTCGTCACAGGCTTCCATGGCTTCCTTCACCTGGGGGACATCGATGTTGTTGCGGAAGGGGTCGGGGATGGCCCAGATGGCGTCGATGGCTCCCTGGATGGCCTGGCGCACCTGATTGTCGAGCGTGGGGTTGGCTTCGCTGACTATTTTGGCGAGCGATGCCGTGGCCACCTGACCGTTGCGCGAGCCGAAGTAGGCATTGCGTATGGAGCGTATGTTGTTGCTGTAGTCCTCGCGGCTGTGCCAGCTGTACCACGACTCGACGGAATAGAGGGCCTTCTCGCGCTGTCCGCTGACGTAGAGGTCGTAGGGGTCGCCAATCTTGGCCGTGCCCACTTCGTCGGAGATGTCCAGACAGCCGTCGATGATCTGCTCCACGCAGACGAGGGCCGAGCCCGTTTCGTCCGTGCCGCCGCTGGGAGTGTCGTTGTCGTCGCCGCATGAGACGGTTCCCATGCTCAGGGCCAGCAGCCCTGCCAGAAACATTTGCTTTTTCATTTTGGGTGATGTTTTAGAGGTTGTTACTATGATTTGTTGTTTCTTATTTTCTGAAGAACCATCCGGCATAGGCCACTCCGATGGAGAACTCGTTCTCGCGGTTGTAGCGGCTGGAGCCGAAGACGCGCGAGGTGCCTATCTTGCGTGTGGAGTAGTCGGCCTTGACCACCAGGTTGGGCAGCGCGTTCCAGTTCAGACCGCCCGTCCATTTGCTCACCTGGCAGCGAGCCTCCACGCTCTGTCCGCCCTCGCCTGTCTCCTGGGGGTTGTAGTATTCGTAGCGGGCAAAGGGATAGAAGGCGGGCACGCGCGTACCGTCTATGATTCCACGGAGCGAGAGGCCTGCCTCGGCACCGTAGGCCAGCGCATTGCGAGCCGTCTTGCGCATGTCGCGCTGGTGGTATTGCGACTTACCCGAGAGGGTCACTCCGCCGACGGCCTTGGCATTGTCCACCTGGCCCCAGAGGACGTTGGCACGGGCAATCACCCAGCGGTTGCGATACTGGGCGTCGGACGAGAGGATGTTCACCGAGACGTCGCCCACGCTGGAGTATTTGTAGCGCTTGTCGGCATTGGCGGCCGCGTCGTTGCAGAAGTAATAGGAACCGCCCACGCGCAGGCCGGGGACGCCTTCGTACTCGAGGCGCAGCGTGTAGGCCGGGCTGGTGAAGTTGTCGGTCTCGAAGAGTCCCTGCTTGCCGTCGGCCACCCAGTGGTCGCGCCCGAAGCCGTCGGCATTCAGGCCGGCCGTCACGAAGGCCTGGTAGGAGAGGCGGCTGTAGCCACGCCCGAGGGCACCGAAGATGCTCACTCCGGTCTCGTGCCACGTGGAGGGGATGATGACCGTCTCCGACTCGGGCCTGACCGTGCCGAAGAAGAGGATGGGCTCGTGGTGGGCGTTGGTGAGCCCCACGGGGAGCACCTGATGGCCGGCGCGCACGTGGAAGGCGTTGTTCAGGCGATAGGTGATGTGGAACTGCTCCAGGGCCACCTCGCCGCCCTTCTCCATCTCGGTCTCATATTCGCCGTTCTCCGAGGCCTCCATCTCGGTCTCCATGCCGACACCGCCGGCCTCGAACTCGATTTCGGCACCCACGGACCAATGACGGTTGAAGCGATAGTCGCCGGCGAGGACGAAGCGGGGGATGGCGATGGAATTGCGCCGCTCGTAGGTGTTGCCACGGGTGGAGCCGTTGAAGCGCGTGGTGCCGTAGCCCATGAACGAACCCACCATCTCGCCGTAGCCGCCGAAGCGGTAGCGCTCGAAGGTGTCGTACTCGGTGGTGGCCTTCTCCTGCTGGGCTGTTGCAGGGGCGGCTGTCAGCGTCAGGGCTGCCAAGCCCAGGATAATCTTCTTCATGTCTGTTTGATGCTGTTTCATTCCGGTTGCAAAGGTACGCCCGAAATCGAGTTCCTGCAATACACAAAAAACATGATTTTCGCGCTCCGCCCCGCCGCCGCGGCTTACCCGAAAATGAGTATGAGGCCCACGCGCGACCTCCCGAAGAGGGGCGATGGTGCGAGTGCTGCCCGGCGGTGTCTGATTCTTCAGTATTTTTTACCTCCCAGCTGAAATGCCGCGTTTCCTCACCCCCCGAAAACCTTCGTGACAAACGGTGAGAAACGGTGAGGCACGTTGTGCAACAATTCAAAATTCAAAATCCAAAAATCAGAACCATTTGATAATCAGCGCTTCCAAAATTCGGTTTTTCCTGAGCAACCCGGGATTTTCCCCGAAAGAACGTGTTCTTGGAGGCGGAACACCGTGTTGCGTGGGTCAAAACTCCACGTTGCGTGGACCAAAACCCTTAACCGTTTCCGCCCGGGTGGAACTCTCCGACGAACCAGAAAGCCTAAAATGTAAATATATAGTCAACCTTTGGGGCAAAAAAAAGGCCTGCCCGGTGGGGCAAGCCTCTTTTATATTATAAATATGGTATTGCGCGCGCGTTACTTCACACGGTAGCGAACCTC
>CAMJRQ010000122.1 GCA_946408305.1 uncultured Prevotellaceae bacterium | reverse complement strand
CCGAGATGATTAACAGTGGCGAGTGCGACGAGCTGGTGAAGACCATACTGCACGAAGAGTATGGCATGCCCCAGGCGATGGCCGACACACTGCAGCTCCCCACCATCGGCCTGGGAACATCGCCGCGCAGCGAGGATGCCGAAACGGCACGTCAGTGGCTGAACTCGAAACTGAAGATTCATAAAGAAAAGATTAAAGGTGAGAGCTTAGAGATTAGAGAAGGAATTCTCTAACCTTAAAACCTCACAACCTCATCAGATGATTGACCTCTCCACCCTCAACGCCATTCACCGCCAGGCCACCGAGTCGCTCCAAGCCTACCGCATCGCGGAAGGACTTCGCGGGCTCGACGTGCTGATGCAGGAATGCCAGGACCAGCAGCTGGCCCGCGAAGCCGAAGCCGCTGAGCTGGACTACAGCCGGATGCTCGACTTCCTGGCCGAGGGCGGGCACGACGACAATCATCCATCCATCCAAGACGAACTGGTGAGGAGGCTGCTGCGCACGCTCGATGCCACGGCCCGCCAGGTGAGACTGCAAAAGGCCGAAGACCTCTACGGCAAGGCTCACCTGCGGCTCGTGCAATCCTTCGGGACCGAGGCCGCCAACATCCTGCGCATGCAGTGGAACGAACAGCAGGGCATGACCGAGCGCTACGAGACCGAGGACCTGCTCTTCGACCTGCTGTGGACAATGCCCGTGTGGAACTCCCACCACACGGCCGAATGGTACGAGTTCATCTCCCGGCTCGACGAGTTGACCAAGCAACATCTTACGGGGGCCGTCATCCTGTCGCTCTGGGAATACTTCGATGCTGAGAAGTTCACGTTGCTCTGCCTCCTGAGCGAATCCGAACAAGAGGCTCCGCGCATTCTTGCCATCATGGGCTACGTGCTGCTCGCCCTGAAATACGAGGAGCGCCTGGGGCTCTACGACACACTGCGCCTCAACTCGAAGGACCGAGAGACAGTCCACATCGTGCAGCTGCTCCAGCGCGAACTCCTTCTGATGAGGGAGAGCCCGAAGGTGAACAAGGCCATCAACCGCGAACTGGCCCGTCTGAACCTGCAGCAGACCGACCCTGCCGAACTGCATCGGCAGCTCGAGAATGCCATGCAGCGCTATGGCCGCCTGCTGGCGCTCGGCATAGACCTCGACCTGAACAAGGCCTCACTCCTCCACAGTTCACGTTTCCTGCGAAGCGTCTCCCATTGGTGGGCACCCTTCGACGAGAGCCGCCCCATCGTCCAGGACATGTTCATCCGTCAGGACGGCGAACTGGCCGAAGGTTTGCGTAATATGTTCAGCCGTTCGGCCGAATGCAGCGTGAACCGCTATGCCATCTGCGAAGCCATGCAGCAGCACGTCAACCTGGCCTCGCTCGACCAACAGCTGATGCAATTCGTGCAACAGCAAAACGAGGAGGACGAAGACGAAGATTCGGAAGAGCTTCGCCCCGACGAGGAAGAAAAGGCGCGCATCAATCACCGCCTGCGCCAACGTCTGCTGACGCGCGGTTTCGTACAGAATGCCTACCGGTTCTTCCACCATTCGCCACTCATGAACGAAGTGACGAATCCCTTCGAGGCCAACCTCATTCTCTCCGACAACAAGTGGCTCCGCAGTTACCTCCCCACATCCCAGCAGCAACAGACGGCCCATCTCCTGCTTCAATTCCAGCAGCACGCCGAGGCGTTGCGCATCCTTCGCCACATTGCCGAGGGCGAAGGCCTCACGGCCCAGCGGCTGCGCATGATGGGACAATGCCTGCAGGGCGAGGGCGACTTGAAAGGGGCCGTGCAATATTACAACCAAGCCGACCTGCTCGAGGCGGACGACCCCTGGACGCTCAGCCAGATGGAGATTTGCTACGTCAACCTGAAACACTACGACCGGCTCTGGGACATTCTACAACGCCTCGACCGCCTGCAGCCCGACGATGTCGGCATCGCCCGCCGCATGGCAGCCTGCCTCTTGATGCAAGGCAAACACGCCGAGGCGCTGAACTACCTCTACAAAGTGGAGCTGGCCGATGCCGACGACCCCTCTACCCTCACCCAAATAGCTCTCTCCTCGGCCCATATTGGCCGGTCCGACACAGCACTGAAATATCTGGGGAAGCGGCTTGAGCACGAGCGGCCGCTGCAGAAGGAGGAGCGGCTCATGGCGGGGGCTGTTTATCTGGCACAGGGCAACTGGCCCGAGGCACTCTCATTCTTTCGCCAGGCCGACCTAGAGGCCTTCGACACTTTCCGCCCACAACTCCTCTCGCTCGGTATAAGCGAGCACGACATTCAACTTCTTAGGGATATTATCGAAAGGAGCCGTTGAGCAGACACGCTCAACGGACAACCGACATCTTTCAGTAGCCCAGTTCGCGCACGATTTCGCTTATCTGCTGCATCGTGGTAAGGCGTGTGGGCACGAGCGGCAGGCGCAGCTGGTTCTCGATCATTCCCATCTCGGAGAGCATGGCCTTGACGCCAGCGGGGTTGCCGTCGACAAAGAGCAGCTTGAAGAGTTCGGTGAACTTGTGATGGATGCTCAGCGCCGGCTCGTACTCCCCCTTCAAGGCCAGCCTCACCATGCGGCTGAACTCGGCCGGCAGGGCGTTGCCGATGACACTGATTACGCCCACGGCTCCCAGCGTGATGAGCGGGAAGGTGATGCCGTCGTCGCCGCTGATGACATCGAAATCGCGCGGCTTGTTCTTGATGATGTCGTCCATCTGGCCGATGCGTCCACTGGCTTCCTTGATGGCCACGATGTTGTCGAAGTCGCGCGCCAGGCGCAGAGTGGTCTCGGCCGTCATGTTCACTCCGGTGCGCCCGGGGACGTTGTAGAGCACCACGGGCAGGGGCGAGGCTTCGGCGATGGCCTGGAAATGGGCATAGAGGCCTTCCTGCGAGGGCTTGTTGTAGTAGGGGCAGACGCTCAGGATGCCGTCGATGCCGCTCCAGTCGGAGTGGCGCAACTCGTCGACCACGGCGGCAGTGCTGTTGCCGCCACAGCCCATGAGCAGGGGCACGCGCCCGGCCACTCGCTCCGTCAGATGCTCCTTCAGCCGATGCTTCTCGTCCGCTGTCAGGGTGGGCGTCTCGGCCGTTGTCCCCATGATGCACAGAAAGTCCACGCCGCCCCTAATCTGGTACTCCACCAGACGGTTCAGCGCATCGAAATCGATGCTGCCATCGCTCTTGAAGGGGGTGACCAGGGCCACGCCAAGCCCGCGGAATCTGTTTTGTGCCATATTGTCGGGGACGTATCTGAAAACGCCGGCAAAATTACGCATTTTTTGCCGTTCGTGCAACGATGTATAAATATTTCTGTGTAAATTTGCAGAAAGAAGACACACACAAACGCCGTTCCGATGACAGAAGCCGAGAGAATAACGGAGCTGAGGGAAATGCTCCACCGCCACAACTATAACTACTACGTGCTGAACCAGCCCACCATCGGCGACCACGAGTTCGACCTGCTGATGCACGAGCTGCAACAGCTTGAGGCCCTCCACCCCGAGATGGCTGACCCCAACAGCCCCACACAGCGCGTGGGCAGCGACCTGGCCAACGACTTCCAGACCATCGCCCACAGCCGCCCCATGCTCTCGCTGGCAAACACCTACAACCGCCAGGAGGTGGCCGAATTCTACCAGCGCGTCAGCGACGGCCTCCACGGCGAGCCGTTCCAGATTTGCTGCGAACTGAAGTTCGACGGGCTGAGCATCAGCCTCCATTACGAGGAGGGGCGGCTCGTGCGGGCCCTAACGCGCGGCGACGGAGTGCGCGGCGACGATGTCACCCAGAACGTGCGCACCATCCGCACCATCCCCCTCGAGCTGCCGCCCGGGCTCGACTATCCGCCCGAGTTCGAGATTCGCGGCGAGGTGCTCCTGCCCTGGGCCTCCTTCGACCGTCTGAACCGCCAGCGCGAGGCCGAGGGCGAGCCCCTCTTTGCCAATCCGCGCAACGCTGCCAGCGGCACGCTCAAGAGCAAGAGCAGCGCCACCGTGGCCCAGCGCGGGCTCGATGCCTACCTCTATTATCTGCTGGGCGACGACGTCCCGGGCGACAGCCACTACGACCGCCTGCAGGCCGCCCGCCGATGGGGGTTCCAGGTGAGCGAGCACATGAGGCTGGCCGACACACTCGAGCAGGTCTATGAATACATCGACCACTGGGACACGGCGCGAACCTCGCTCCCCATCGCCACCGACGGCATCGTGCTGAAGGTGAACTCCTTGGCACAACAGCGCAGCCTGGGGCTCACGGCCAAGTCGCCCCGGTGGGCCATCGCCTACAAGTTCCAAGCCGAGCAGGCCGAGACCACGCTGCGCCAGATTGTCTACCAGGTGGGGCGCACCGGCGCCATCACGCCCGTGGCCAACATGGACCCCGTGCAACTGGCCGGCACCACCGTCCGCCGAGCCACGCTCCACAACGCCGACGTCGTCCAGGCGCTCGACCTCCATGTGGGCGACCGCGTGCTCGTGGAGAAGGGAGGCGAGATAATCCCCAAGATTGTGGGGAAA